>JBAVVF010000326.1:0-11555 GCA_049697155.1 Anaerolineales bacterium | reverse complement strand
GAACTCACTGTAAAATGGCGGCGCTCCAGTGTGTCCGCCCCATCCCTGTCCCTGACCCTGTCCGCCCATCATCGTTCCCATCCCGGCCATATGGCGATTAAAGGAGGCAGGCAGAATGAACTGACTGGCGACGATCAAGACCGCCACGCCGACCAGGATAATCACCAGATAGGAAAGCAAAAGTTTTGCGCCCAGATGACGGCGGAAATAATCAGTCATTGTTCCTCACAATCATGCGGCGTCCGCGAGGGACGGCGCATGGAGCAGTTATAGGGGTTCATCGTCGAACCGGTAGCCGACCCCGCGCACCGTCGCGATCAATTCCTCGCGCCCGAGCTTCTGGCGGACATGACCCAGGTGCACATCGACCACGCGCTGCTCCCCGAAGTATTCGCCGCCCCAGACTTTCTCGAGCAGCTGCTCACGCGAGAGGACGCGCCCGCGATTCTCGACGAGCGCCCGCAGCAGGTCGAACTCGATGGCGGTCAGCTCGACCGGCTGCTCATCCACGCTGACGGTCCGCGCGCCGGCGTCCATCCGCAAATGACGGAAGGAATATACGCTCGTCTCGGAGTCGGAGGCCGCCCCCGACTGGATGCGCCGCAGCGCGGCCTTGACCCGGGCCGTCAACTCGCGCGGACTGAACGGCTTCGTCACGTAATCATCCGCACCGACCGAAAGACCGACCACCTTATCCGTCTCCTCCGTTTTGGCCGTCAGCAGGATGACATACACCTCTGATTCGCGGCGCAGACGCGACAGCAGCTCGATGCCATCCATTCCGGGCAGCATGAGGTCGAGAATGATCAGATCGGGCTTGAAGGCCCGCGCAGCCTTGAGCCCCGTGGGCCCATCCGCAGCCGTGTGGACTTCGTAGCCTTCCGGCTTGAGATACGCCGTGACCAGATTCACGATGGAGGGTTCGTCGTCGATGACCAGAATTTTTGCCATAATTAGCGATTAGCCTTTAGCTGTTAGCGTTTAGCGATATTGTAACTGTAAATAGTGTGCTGCCAGTATAGTTGTACCGCTTGAAGCGGCAGTAAAGCGAATGTAAAGATTCGGTAAAGTTTAATATCTTCTCAAAGGAGACAAAAATGTTCCACAACATACATCCAGCCATTCAGGAGCGCATGAGGTACCTGGAGGAAATCGATGCAAACGACCGTCTGGATGGCACGCCACGGATGCAGCGCTTGCGCCAGATCCCGTCGGAGACCGGGAAGTTCCTGGCTTTGCTGGCAGCCGGCGCGCCGGAGGGAAATGTGCTCGAAATCGGCACCAGCGCGGGCTATTCCACGCTGTGGCTGGCCGTCGCGGCGCTAGCCTTGGGGCGGAAGATCACCACGTTCGAGGTACTGCCTGAAAAAGTGAAACTCGCCCGGGAAACGTTTCGCGCCGCGGGGCTGGAAGACACGGTCGAACTGATCGCAGGCGACGCGCTCGGACATCTGGCGCGCTGCGAGGAGATCGGTTTTGTGTTCCTGGATGCAGAGAAGGAAGTCTACGGCGACTGCTATGAGCTGGTCGTGCCGCGTCTCGTGAAAGGCGGACTGCTTGTGTCAGATAATGCCATCAACCATCGCGAAGTGCTGGCCCCGATGCTGGAACGTGCCCTAAGCGATGAACGCGTCGACGCGCTGATAGTGCCGATCGGGAAGGGTGAGCTGGTCTGCAGAAAGGTGTAATCCTTTTCTGCCGCGAACACTTGCACCGGCACGCAAGTGCAGGTGTTTCGCGAATTATCATGAATGTTTTCTAAATTCGCGCCAATTCGAGTGAATTCGCGGCTTGATCCTCTCCGGGAGTGGCGAAAAGTGTAGGTAAAAACCTTCTTAGCCACAGAGAACACTGAGCCCATTGAGAAAAAATCTCTTAAAACTCTGTGGTCTCTGTGGCTTAACACACTCAGATAGCCACTCCCCCTCCCCTCAGAGTTATGAGAATCGACGAATCTGTAGTAGAATACCGCCCAATAAATCACCTATGAAAGTTATGAAAACCATGTTGAATTGCATCTGTATGGGGCGGGGTCTCTAAACCACCGCCTCTTCTACAGAGATCAGAACGGCTGACTGCCGCAAACGGTGGGCTTGACCCCGCATATTCCATAAGTCGTCTTCCGGCGGCTTGAGTTGCGTCCATCGTTTGCGCTGAGGAACTTTCTCAGTGGCAGACAGCCGTTTTATTTATTTAATAACCAAAGGATAAACCAAAATGAAAATCGCAAATAACGTTACCGAACTCGTGGGCAACACTCCACTCGTGCGTCTGAACCGCGTGACCGAGGGAGCAAAAGCCAAGGTGGCTGCAAAACTGGAGTTTTACAACCCGGCCCATTCGGTCAAGGACCGCATTGGGGTCGCGATGATCGACGCGGCGGAAAAAGCCGGCCTGATCAACAAAGACACAGTCCTGGTCGAGCCGACCAGCGGCAACACCGGCATCGCGCTGGCCTTCGTCGCCGCGGCCCGCGGCTACAAGCTGATCCTGACCATGCCCGAAACCATGAGCAGGGAACGCCGCATGCTGCTGCGGGCCTACGGGGCCGAGCTGGTCCTGACCCCCGGCCCGGACGGCATGAACGGCGCGATCCGCAAGGCCGAGGAGATCGCGGCAGCCGACCCGCAGAAATACTTCATCCCCCAGCAGTTCAAGAACCCCGCCAACCCTGAGATCCACCGCAGGACGACGGCCGAGGAGATCTGGCGGGACACGGACGGCAAAGTGGACTATCTCGTGGCGGGCATCGGCACGGGCGGGACGATTACCGGCGTGGGCGAGGTCATCAAGTCGCGCAAGCCGTCGTTCAAAGCGATCGCCGTCGAGCCGGACGCTTCGCCGGTCCTTTCCGGCGGGGTCAAAGGACCGCACCCGATCCAGGGCATCGGCGCAGGCTTCGTGCCGGAGGTGCTCAACACACAGATCTACGATGAGATCATCCGCGTCAGGAACGAGGATGCCTTCGAGACCGCCCGCCGCCTGGCACGCGAAGAAGGCCTGCTGGTTGGCATCTCGTCCGGCGCGGCGACCTGGGCTGCGCTGCAGGTGGCACATCGGGCCGAGGCTGCCGGCAAGCTGATCGTGGTAATCATCCCCTCCTTCGGCGAGCGCTATCTCTCCACGCCGCTCTTCGCGGATCTGGCGGAGGAAAAGGCAGTTGCATAATCAGGGTTGGTCGAGTAGGCGGCGGGTCTCGATACGCCCCGCACAAGAATGCGGGGCTACTCGACCACCGGATTTTCAAAGAGAGAACAAGTATGTTCAAGACAATTCATGATGATATTCAATGCGTACTGGAGCGCGACCCGGCGGCCCGCAACATATTCGAAGTTTTGTTTTGCTATCCCGGCCTACATGCCGTCTGGGCGCACCGCCTTACCCATCGATTATGGAAAAGCGACCTGAAATTCCTGGCGCGCTGGCTTTCCCAGCTCATGCGCGGCCTCACCGGCATCGAGATCCATCCCGGCGCGACGATCGGACACAATCTCTTCATCGATCACGGCATGGGCGTGGTCATCGGCGAGACGGCCGAGGTCGGTGACCACGTCACGCTGTACCACGGCGTGACCCTGGGCGGGACCAGCCTGCACAAGACCAAGCGCCATCCGACCATCGAGGACCACGTGGTGATCGGCGCGGGGGCCAAGGTGCTCGGCGCGATCACGATCGGGGCCAACAGCCGGATCGGCGCGAACGCGGTGGTCGTCAAGTCCGCGCCGCCCGATTCGGTGATCGTCGGCGTGCCGGGCCAGGTGGTGGTGCGCGAGCAGCAATCTCATAAGCTGGGTGAGAAAGCCGACCTGGAGCACGGCAGCCTGCCCGACACCATCGGCGAGACGCTGGCGGCGCTGATTGCCCACGTCGAGTCGCTGGAGAAGCGTGTCAACGGCGGCGGCGTCTACGGACCCGCGCTGCATGCGCCCGATCACGGCGTCTGGCACTGGGGAGATTTCTCGATCTAGGTTTTGAAGATGAGGTTTTCACCACGGAGAACCCGGTACCCTTCGGGTACTGCCGCTGCTTTGCGCGGCGTTCGCGAAGAGCACAGAGTTTTCTGTTTGTTTTTCTCCGTGAACCCTGTGTTCTCCGTGGTAATGTTTTTCGACGAGAATGGCTCTAGGAGGCTGGTCTCTTGATCTTGCGCTCCGGAACCTTTGGCCCCACCCGGACGAAGAGATACTTTGCCGAGGCAAACCCCAGCGTGACGGCCTTCCCGCCGACCTCCAGGGTCACGGTCTGATTGAATGGTAATAGCTCGCGCACGATGACCTCAGCCCCCGGCACAAGCCCGTTGGACTCGAGGAACGTCATCAGCTCGGCGTTGTATTCGGCCAGTTCATGGATACGCTTGAGCGTGACCGCCTCCCCCGCCGAAGCCTGGGTGATGGGAATCCAGACCGCCACAGCCTCTTCCGCTCCGGGCAGCGGATTGCCGTGCGGACAGGTCTGCGGGCGGCCCATCTGCTCGTATAGGGCCATCTCCACTTCGGACGAGATCGCGTGCTCGAGGTTGTGCGCCTCTCCATGGAGTTTGGACCACGGCAGGATGCGGGCGATCATCCACTCGGTCAGCATGTGACGGCGCAGGACGGTCCGGGCAGAGTCGCGGCCGGCCCGGGTCAGGTACGTCCCGTTCTTATCGAGGGTAACGAGACCGTCGCGGGCCATGCGCTTGAGGGTGTTGGTGACCGTCGGCGGGGTCACGCCCAGGAGTTGAGCCAGCTGGACGCCGACGACCGGCTCCCGGTCCCGCTCGAGAACGTACATGAGGGAAAGATAGTTTTCGATCGTGGGGGTAAGTTTATCGACCATTTTTGTCCATATTCATGATATTTGTCACCCGGGAAACTGTCCTTTTTCAATATGCTAATTTCCAGAATTAGCATATACTAATCCCGCTGGACGCTAAAGTCCAGCCAGACAAGGACACATTCATGGATCACACCAAAGCCATCTCATTGAAGGACCTCTCGGTCGATCATCACGCAACTATTTTAGCCTTTAATATCGGAACTGTCGAAGCTACGCGCCTGGTCTCGCTGGGGTTCACACCCGGGGCAGAGGTCAGCATGTCCCAGAACTATGGCTACGGGCCGCTGATTGTGACCGTGCGCGGCACGCACGTCGCCCTGGGACGCGGCGAGGCGGCGAAGATCCTTGTCGAGCGGGAGGCGGGATGAGTGACTGCCATTCCAGCTCCGCCCCGCTCCAGCCGGTCGTGATCCGCGGCCGCATGCCGCTTCTGGCGCTGGCCGGGCAGCCGAATGTGGGCAAGTCCACCCTGTTCAACTGGCTGACGGGTTTGAACCAGCACGTGGGCAACTGGCCCGGCAAGACGGTCGAACGACGGGAGGGGAATTTTTTCGTTAATGGCCGCCAATATGGGATCGTCGATCTGCCGGGCACGTACAGCCTGACGGCCAATTCCCCCGAGGAAGTCATTACACGTGAGTACATCCTGCGCGAACAGCCGGACCTGGTGATCGCGGTCGTCAACGCGGCCAACCTCGAGCGCAGCCTTTATCTTGTCGCCGAGCTGATCTCGCTCTCCGCGCCCCTGGCCGTGATCCTGAACATGATGGATGTGGCCAAAGGCGAGGGGCTGAGCATCGAGCCGGACGTGCTCGAGGCCGCGCTGGGCGTCCCGGTCATCCCGATGACGGCCACGCACGCCACCGGAATGCAGGACTTCTATCGGGCCGTGCAGGACATCCTGGACGGCCGCCGCGTCTTCACGCCGCGCCTGCCCGAGATCCGGGCCGACCATCGCGCCATGCTGGCCGAAATCTCGAATCACATTCACGGACACGTCCCCTCTCCCTACCCCGAAAGCTGGGTGGCGCTCAAGCTGCTCGAAGGCGACGCCGAGATCACGCGCACGATGCAGGCCAGCCTGCCCCCCGACAACTGGGAGGCGGTCCAAGCCCTGCTCTGCCAGCACGACGACGCGCTGCTGGCCATCGCCTCCGGGCGCTACGAATGGATTGGGCGGATGGTGCGGGCCGCGGTCGTGCATCCGAAGATCGGGCAGATCTCCCTCACCCGGCAGCTCGACCGTTGGGCGGTCCATCCCCTCTGGGGACTGGTCATCCTGGCCGGAATCCTCGGGCTCGTCTTCTGGCTGACCTTCACGGTCGGCACGCCGGTCCAGGGCTGGCTCGACGCGCAGATCGTCGGCGGATCGAGCGCGATCGTAAACCAGCTTCTGGCCGGCGCGCCGTTCTGGGTCCGCAGCCTGATCGTGGACGGCCTGATCGGCGGCGTCGGCTCGGTCGTGACCTTCCTGCCGATCATGATCATCTTCTTCGCGGTCTTCGGCCTGCTGGAGGACATGGGCTACATGGCCCGGGCCGCCTTCGTGATGGACAACTTCATGCACATGATGGGACTGCACGGCAAGTCGTTCCTGCCGCTGTTCCTGGGCTTCGGCTGCAACGTGCCGTCCATCCTCGGGACGCGCGTGATCGACTCACGGCCGGCCCGCTTCCTGACGATCCTGATCGCGCCGCTCGTGCCATGCACGGCCCGGATGGCGGTCGTGGCTTTCCTCGCCCCGGCCTTTTTCGGGTCGAACGCGCTTTTCGTCTCGTGGGGCCTGATCCTCCTTTCGATGGTCACGCTGGTCCTGAGCGGCGCCATCCTCAACAAGCTGATCTTCAAGGGACAGCGCTCGGCGTTCATCATGGAGATGCCGCTGTACCACATTCCGAATGGCCGCACGATCGGGCTGCTGATCTGGCAGCGCTCGCTGTCGTTCCTCAAGAAGGCCGGCACGACCATCCTGGGGATGGCGCTCGTCATCTGGCTGCTCTCCACGCTCCCGAACGGGAACCTGGATCAAAGTTACCTCGTGCAGTTCGGCAAATGGATCGAACCCGTCGGGCGCTGGATGGGCTTCGACTGGCGTCTGACCGTGGCGCTGATCACCAGCTTCCCTGCCAAGGAGAACGCCGTGGCGACGCTCGGTGTGCTCTTCGGCGGCAGCTCCGACGCGGCCCTGGCCGAGACGCTGACCTCCGCGTTCTCGACGGCCTCCGCGCTCTCCTTCCTGGTCGTGACCATGCTCTTCATCCCGTGCATGGCGACCGTGGCCGTCATCCGCCAGGAGACGGACTCGTGGGGCTGGACGCTGCTCAACGTGGCGCTGCTCCTAGCCATCTCGGTTGCTGCGGGCGCGGGTGTCTATCACCTCGCGCTGGCGGTCGGGTTATAGCCATGCTCGAACAATTAGTCAACGAGATCCGCGCCGGCGGCACCCTGGAAACCGGGGAGCTGGCCGCCCGCCTCGGGACGACGCCTCAACTTATTGAAGCCATGCTCGAACATTTGCAGCGCAGCGGGTTGATCCAGGCCTACGTCAGCTGCAGCGACGGCTGTCTGGGCTGCAGCCTGCAGGATGCCTGCAGGAAACCACCGGGGGCGATGAGGTTGTGGCAGAGCAAGCCGGAAGGTTGAGTTCAACGAGTAAAACAAAAAGGCTCCCGTTGAGGGAGTCTTTCCATTCAGTCGGAATGCACTTTATCCTATTGCTTTAGCCGCCAGACCCGCTCTCCCCCGACGGAGATCACCATGTCCCCGGTGAGGCGGCGAAACTCACGCAGAACGCCCTCGACGAGCGCCATGTCGCCGCTGGCGTTGGTGCAGGTGAATTCTTCGCCGAACAGCATGGAAATCTCAGAAGCAATAACTTCCTGGCAGAGAATTGTCTCCCGCTTCAATTCCTCTAGCATCCACTCGGCGATCGTTTCTGGTGTTGCCATGCAAAGCTCTTTCATCCTTACTTTCTTGTTCTCTTCCGGGGACCGTCCGATTCGGTCAGATTTATTATAATCCCCCGATGCTCAGAGCGGGATGAGAATCAGGGAAAGGCTGCGCTCGCCGTGGGGGATTTCAAACAGGCGGCGGTCTCTGGCGGGCAGCTCATCCGGCAAACTCATGGGCGCGACCTGACATTTTTGTATTGGCGCGCTATTGATTTCTGAGAAGCAGGCTTCTATAATTACGAAAGGCTGGCGGCACAGCAATCTGAACTGCTGGCTTTGAAAGTTCAAGTCCGTTCTTTGAAATACGAAGGGCCTGGGCGGAAAGCATCCCCATCAAGCGGCCATCCCGGAGTTCCATATCGAAACATTGAACCGGGCAAAAAGGAATACCGGACGTTCTCAAGGGACTGTTTTACGATGTTAGCAAAGCAGGGTAAAATCCAGCCCAAACCAGACCCGCACACGGCCCCGCCCGGGCAGGACAGGGGCACTGAAGGCTGTTTCTCTAATCAATTCGCACAACCCTAACAAGGAGGCTATCATGCCAGAAGATAATCAGAGGCGCGTTTTTGTATTAATGCCGTTCCGGGAGGAATTCGATGATGTGTATGATATGGTGAAGGCCGTCTGCAAGGACCTCATGGTTGGCCTGGAGGTGGAATGCCTGCGCGCCGACGAAATTGACAAACCGGGCGTAATCACCGATCAGATCATAGAGGGAATCAGACGCGCAGATGCAATTATTGCGGATTTGACAGGCAGCAATCCGAACGTCATGTACGAGCTGGGCTATGCCCATGCGCTTGGAAGACCCGCTATTATCATCAACCAATCCGTCGAAAAGTCTCCCTTTGATGTTGCTGGCATGCGTCAGATCGTCTACGATCGCAACCGCCTGGCAAAAGATTGCCGCCCGCGCCTGGTCACAAGTCTGACTGAAATCCTTGGAAACCTCCCGGCCGTGGAAATCAACGAGCTGCCACAGGAGCCGGTGGAGGTCAAAAGAGGCCAGCCCGCGGTCGCGTCCCACCCGCTGATCGTAAGCGACCGGCTGATCGCCCAGGTCCAGAGCATCCATTTGAAAATGCAGCTTGGGAATACCATGGGCAATGTGGACGAGATCCGCCGGCTGGCCGCGGAAGTCCTGAGCATCCTCGATAGAATTCCGGTGGGCGACGCACCGGCCACGGCCACCATCGACCTCCGTAATTTCGTGGGTACGGTGGGAAACTGCGCGGTCGAGCTGGAGAAAGGTGAGCTCTTCCGGGAGGCGGAAGATATCTGGAAGCGTGCCATCGGCTTAATGCCGTCGCATGGCGGCGTCCATTTCCAGTATGGGGACTTCCTCATCGATCGCGGCCGGGTGGAAGAAGCGACTCTGGAGGCCAGGCGGGCGAGAGAGCTGTCTCCCAACGACCCCCGCATCCAGAGACTGGAGATGAAAATTGCCCTGGTGTCCGGCAAGGTCGATGACGGCATCGGGGAAAAGATGCGCCAGAATTTCGAAAAGGACCCGAGCAATTCCCAGGCCGCCACATCCTACCTGATGTTCCTGGCCCGGTCAGGAGCTGACTTGCAGCTATTTGAAAGCGTTTGCCTGGAATGGCAAAAGGCCCTGCCTGCCGATAAGAAGCATATCGCCACCCGTGCTCTGGCCGACCACCTGGCAGAGTCGGAACAGTACGACCGTGCCAGAGAAATGTACGAGACGATCCTGGACAATCTGACCGGCGAAGAACGCGTCCATGTTCTCCACAATATCGCAATTGTCTACGACGAACTCAACATGCAGGAAAAGGCCGAGGCCTCCTGGCGGGAAGCCTATACCCTGAACTCCTCCAATTCGACGATTCAGGCTGCCTTCTCCCAGAGACTGGCCAATTGGGGAAAGCTGGACATGGCGGTAAAGGTTGCCTCCGGACTGCCAATCACGTAGGTTTCGGAATACGCGAAAGACGGTATAACACACATTCACCCGGCGCCATCCTGGCGCCGGGTGTTTTTGTTAACAAAAAGACTCCCTCGATATTGTTGGCAAAGCTTTCCTGCCAAAAGCCAGAGAACCAAAGCCTGTCCACTTGACCAAGGGGGAACTGTTCTGTCGGCAGGCGACTTTTATAAGATGGTGTTCTATAGTTGCCGAGTTTTGAAAAGATAATGTCCTTTTGTTTCCGTCATTGCTTCGGGCTTTGCCCTCGCAATGACGGTGCTGTGAGTAAGATAAGCTTTTGAGAGGAGGCGGATAATGAACGCATTGCAGGGGATTGGGGCGGCCGGGGCAGTGCCCGCTCGTGGTGGAGGGGTTCGCGACTGGCAGCGCTGGGCTACTATTCCGGCGGCGCGGCCCGTGTGGTGCCTGCGGCCGCGGCGGATAGTTGTTTTTTCACCGCGCAGGACGCAAAGAGCGTTTTTTCTTCCCTTTGCTTGCCGTCCAGTCGTTATATGCCTGCTTGCAGTCGTTAAATGGTTCCTACCCATCGTCCAACGGCTTCCACCCAACGATCAGGATTTTCCCCAGGGAATGTATTTGCAGGGCCCCGGGAACAAAAGACTCCCTCAGGTGGGGAGTCTTTTGTTGAGCTTGCGAAGTCCCCGTAGCTACGTTCGCCTCTGCGTTCGCGCGTCCATCAGCGCCAGGAGTTTACTGGTGGTATTCCAGTTCCGAATCGTTATGGACTGGTAAATCGGCAGAGCAACGATCCGGCTCAAATGGCTTTGGCTGGCTCGCGCGCTCAATCTGGAAAAATATAATACATCCGGACCAGCAAAGGCTTCGTCTACGCCTGGCTTGATTGTTACACTTTTCATTGCTGCCGAGGCCGTGAGCGGCTCTTTTAAGAAAATCACATCGTAACGATATTCCTGTGGCCGGCTCCCAAAGCCCTTCGGCGCCTTGCAGACGATTTGTCTTAGCTTTGCCTGAGAACACAGGACAATCCGTGCTTTATAGGGACGAAATGTTTTCGATAGCGCCTTCTCCAGTTTTCCAACCAGCTTCAGCGAGTCGGTTTCTGCGGTTTCAAATAGGACGTTGCCGCTTTGAATATAAGTCGCCACGTTCTCAAGTTTGCTTGCCTCGAAACACGCCTTTAAATCCAGCATTTTGATAATATTCCCCCCGCCCACATTAATGCCACGCAGAAGAGCAAGATACTGTGTGTTTGCCATACGGTTAGTATAACTTAACCTGATCCAAAGTTTTTGTTCGGAAGTTCACCGCACTTTCACAATGAACTCATGGGCTGCCCAACGGCTTGCGTTATTAGAATGTCCTTGTTTGGGACGTGGCTTCCGCGTATCCTTGAAGGTGATTCATCGCCGGGAACGCGGAAGGGATGAGAGCGTTTGGGTTGTCCGGCCACGGGTATGGGAACCTTCTCACCACGAATGAGAGGGAAGCCCGCTGCGTTACCCGCGGGTGGGCGTTTTGCTTTTCAGAGGAGACTTCAACAAAAACAAAAGACTCCCTCGGGTGGGGAGTCTCACTTCATTGCCTTTTGTCGGGGTGCCGAGATTTGAACTCGGGACCTCACGGACCCGAACCGTGCGCTCTACCGGTCTGAGCCACACCCCGTACTGAAAGCGTGCGAATTATACCACCCGTAACTGATTTGGCAAGCGGACTTTTACCACTGGGTAAAAACCTTCTTAGCCACAGAGAGCACTGAGCCCATTGAGAAAAAATCTCTTAAAACTCTGTGAACTTCGCGAACGCCGCGCACACCTGCCCCGGGAGCAGGTGCCGGGGAAGCAGCGGCAGTACTCGAAGAGTACCATGTTCTCCGT
>JBAVVF010000325.1:0-3910 GCA_049697155.1 Anaerolineales bacterium | reverse complement strand
ACTTGATCCCATTCTTTCGGTCGGTATTTACGGTAGAGGGCTTGTGACATGTTATTTATGCACCGGTGGTCGAGTAGTTCCGAGCGTCAGCGAGGAATGTATCGAGACCACCAATTTCATTTCTACTTGATATTGCTGGTTTCGATACGGTCGAGAAGAATACTCGACCTACTCAACCAGCGATGTAATCAGGGTACCTTATACTTTGCGCGCAGATTTCCATTCGGATCGTACAATTGCGCTTCTTCACCCGATTCCCAGACGGGATCGCTCTCCCCCCAGTATAGATCAATCACAGTGTTCGTCCCGGAAGTGGTATGGATTTGCACGGCTCCATTGGTATGCAGGATCAGCTGCGGGAAGACGAACCGATTGCGGTCATCATCTCTGAGCTCCCAGTTCGCCAGATTGATCGGATCCTCCCCCTGATACCTCACGACGACCCATTCGGCATTCAGCGTCCCGGCCCCGATCACGCTGACAATCTCAACGGGGATATCGGTTTGCGCATCCAGGGTCGCGGCGGAAACAGAGATTCCCTGGCTGCCCGCCGGCTGAACGGGTGAGAGACTCGCCGAACGATAATTACGGTCATACCAGAACAGGATCGCGCCGGTCACGCAGGCAGAAATGAAGACATTCAAAAGCAGGTAAAGGAGGAGTCTGCGACGATCCATGTTGCCCGAATCATAGCACAGAATACCGGCAATTGAATTAAAAAATCCGCGCCCGGCATAGGATTTACATTCCATAACTCACTTTACGCAGTCTCACCACTGAGCCCACAGAGGACACGGAGAAAACCCTTTAAAAATCTCCCCTGGCACCGCCCGCCAGGGCAGGTGTGTGGACTCCGTGCTCTCCGTGGTGAAAGTACTTTACCTGCGTAACATCAGTCTATAAGTTACAGACTATGGCAATGCTGTGATCAGGAAATCATCGAAGGACACATCGGCCGAGGCTGCCTCTTCGCCGCTCCAGGCGAACAAAGCCACCCCGCCGCGGGCGTAGGATGTATCAGAGACAGACGCGATCTCCTGGCCATCCACATACAAGATGATTGTGCCGTTGCCGCAGTCCGCGCCGACCCGATAGGAGGCGGCCTCCTGTGGGATCAAGTCGGATGGCGCCCATAGGTCCTCATTTGTGAGGAATACGTCGCTCTGCCCCCTGGAGGCTTTGGCGATGGCATATTGTCCGGCCGGCGTCATGGCCACATAATAAAAATTTTCGGACTCCGCCTGCCTGTGACAGATGATGCCAAAGGCCGTGGTTGAGTCGGTATCATTGTTGATGACCGTCACTTCCGCATGGATATTCTGATAACTTTCCTCATTGGGGCCGCTCGACACGAAGTAATTCCGTGTGGATATGGTCATGTGCAAAGTATTATCTACATACTCCACTGAACTATTTGCATCGGTAGCCGTCCCCCAGCGCACCGTGGAAAAATCATCGCCAAAGGGGAGTTGGGCAGCGCCCCCGCCTGACAGCAGCTGACAGGACAGCCCGGCCAGCGCCAGCAGCCCAACCGCCAACACGATTCTCTGATTGCCTGTCATCTCACGTCCTCCGTCAACGATAAATTTTCAGCGACTCATCCTCAGCGCCACCCAATCACCCATTTGTTTGCGCTCGTTCAGGTCCAGACCCTTGGCCTGCGCGGCTGCGATGACGTTTTCCGCCTGCTCCTGCAGGATCCCGCTCAGGATGATGGTACCGCCGTCCTCGACCAGGTCTGCGAGGCCCGCATCGAAGAGCCGAATGATCACGGGAGCCAGAATATTCGCGAGCACGAGCGGCGCCTTGCGAAAAGCGAACTCACCCTTCAGGATTTCCGGCAGCGAGCCTACCGCCAGGACCAATTCGTCGCCCACGCCGTTGGTATCTGCATTCTCGCGCGCATTGACGATCGAGCCGGCATCGATATCCACGCCCAGCGCGGACCTGGCTCCCAGCTTGAGCGCGGCGATGGAGAGGATCCCTGAGCCGCAGCCGACGTCGATGACCGACCATGATCCATCGACCGTCGTCCATGGTCCATGGTCCATCGTCTGTGGTCCATCGTCCAAATATTTCTCCATCAATTCCAAACATAACTGCGTCGTCGGATGTGTCCCCGTGCCGAACGCCATGCCGGGGTCGATTTTGATGGCGACACGATTTGGATCGGGCGAATCCATCCAGGCCGGGAGGATGACCAGCCGCCGGCCGATCAAAATCGGACGGTAATGCTGCTTCCAGGCCTCCATCCAGTTCTGGTCTGCGATCTGTTTATAGGACGCGGCCGGCAAAGGCTGGATCATGCCCAGATAGTAAAGCGACTCTTCAAGCTTCTGCCGGGTTTCTTCGATCCGGTCATCCACTTCCAGATAGGCGCGGACGGTGATCGGGCCCGTGGGCGTCCCCGCATCTTCGTCATCGGTGTACCTGACGCCCTGCTCCATCATCACGCCGCTGTAGGCAAAACGGGCCAGCACGTCTGCGACAGCTTCTGCAAGTTCACCGTTCACGCTGAGGGATACTTCAAGCCAGTTCATGTTCGACCATTGTGTGTAATCTCTTGAGGATGTCGGTATCGATGGGACGGATATCGGGCAAACCGTCTATTGAAAAATAATTGCACTCCGAGACTTCGTCGCTGGCGCAGAACGTCCCCTCGGTAATTCTGCACAGGTAATACAAGCCGACCCGATCCGGCAGCCAGGTGTTGACCAGCAAAAGCTTTTCGATGCAGATCTTCAGCCCGGTCTCCTCCCAGACCTCGCGTACGACCGCCTCTTCGGGATGTTCGCCGTATTCGAGGCTGCCTCCCGGCAGACCCCAGGGATGGAAGCGCTGGTAGGTCGATTTGACGAGGAAGATATTTTTCGCCTCGTCGATGATGACCGCCGCGGCGAACACCTGAAACAGCGGGCGTATGATCCGCGAGGCAATATTCTGAAGCTTTCCAGGAAAGATCCGCCAGATTTTGAGCAGGATTCTTTTCGTCATGCGGGAATCATTATGATTCAAGATGACCCCTCAGGCTGACAGAAATAATGGAACATAAGTGAAGGCATGGGAAACGTCTATCGGGTGGGATCAGCTACCGGCTGGAAGGGTGATGGGAGTGCTGCAGGTCATCGAGCCGAAGCTGACAGCTCAAATCACAGTACAGCGAATCGGGGAAGCAGTCCACACATTCGAGCTGGAGCGTGGCATGGGCAATATTATAACGGCGAAGGACCATCTCGCTGATCTGGCGCTGGATCTGCGCGCCGGCGCTGATGTGCAGGTCGTCGGTCAGGATGTGCGCAGACATCGTCCGCAGGCTCTGCGTCAGGCTCCAGACGTGGATATCATGAATGCCGAGCACGCCCTCCACCTGAACGATATCAGCCACCATCTTTTTGATATTGATGTCGCGCGGCGTGGCTTCGAGCAGGATATCGATTGCATCGCGCAGGATGCCCCAGGCATTGTACAGGATCAGGAAGCCGATCAGCACACTGACGAGCGGATCGAGCCAGTTGGCGTCCGTGAAATAGATGATCACACCCGCAATCACCGCGCCGATGGTCGAAAGCACGTCGCCCATCAGATGGACGAAGGCCGAGCGCAGATTGAGATCGGTTTGACTGCCGCGCCGCACGAGCAGCGCAGTGACCAGGTTGATCACCACCGCGATGAGACCCACGCCGATGAGAATGCCGGATTGCACTTCCGGCGGATCGCTAAAACGCCGATAGGCTTCGTAGAAAATGCCAAGCGAGATCAACACGAGGGTCGTCGAGTTGAGCAGCGCGACCAGGATGCCGGCCCGGTGATAGCCGTACGTCTTCTGGGCGTTGGCGGGCTGGGCGGTGAGACGGATGGCAAACCAGGTCAGGCCGAGGGCGATCACGTCGGTCAGGTTGTGGGCCGCGTC
>JBAVVF010000324.1:0-3553 GCA_049697155.1 Anaerolineales bacterium | reverse complement strand
GAAAAGCACTCGCTCTACTCGACCGACGGCGCCACTCCTCGCAATGACGGATAATGGACGGATAAAAAAACAGCGACATGCATCTGCATGTCGCTGCTCGTATCCGGCAAAATCAGGGAATTTACATCATGATCTTCGGGCGATATTGGAGCGCCTCCGCCAGATGCACGGATTGGATCTCCTCGCACCCCGCCAGGTCCGCGATCGTGCGGGCCAGTTTCAGGATTCGATGATAGGCACGCGCCGATAGATTGAGCTGCGCCATCGCGGCCCGCATCAGACTCTGACCCTCGTCCTGCAGCCGGCAAAACTGCCTTATCTCCCCGACGCGCATGTCGGCGTTACAAATGATGTCGGTAGATTGGTAGTTGGGGAGTTGGTAAAGCGGGATTGCTGAATATTTTGAGCAGCCTGGACTCGCGCCCGAATTGCTGCACTGGTCTCCCCCATTCGATCGCCGCTCAGCTTTTCGTAGTCCAGGCGCGGCACTTCGATGCGGCTGCGCCGTGTCGATGCGGTCGAGCAAAGGGCCCGAGATCCGCTTTTGATACTTCGTCACCAGGGCATGCGCGCAGGTGCACGGCTTCTGTGAGTCGCCGTAATAGCCGCAGGGGCAGGGATGTACACAATCGGACATATTTTTCATGCTTGATTAGGGGCAGAAGATTATTGCGAAGGCCTATCTCAAATTCAATTGTCGCTCGTTGCCCGCTTTTTCGTGAAGTACTGATTATAATGAATTTATGTCCACGCCAATTTTAGCCACCAAACTCTATATCCCCCCGCCTCGATCTAAAGCTGTCCTCCGCCCCCGCCTGATCGAGCAACTGAATGAAGGTCTGCATCGCAAACTAACGCTCATCTCCGCTTCCGCCGGGTTTGGCAAGACCACACTGGTCAGCGAATGGATCGTCGCTTGCGGGCGGGCGGGCGCCTGGCTGTCACTGGATGAAGGGGATAACGATCCCACACGCTTTCTAACCTATCTTGTCGCTGCTTTGAAGGCGATTGATGCAAATATTGGAACAGGGGCGTTAGGTGTACTCCAATCCCCTCAGCCACCGCCAATCGAATCCATTCTGACAGCCCTGCTCAATGAAGTTGCCGCCATCCCAGACAATTTCGTTCTCGTCCTTGACGACTATCACATTATTGATTCCAAACCAGTAGACAACGCGCTCGCCTTTCTGATTGAGCACCTGCCGCCACAGATGCACCTGGTCATCACTACCCGCGAGGATCCTCAGTTTCCCCTGGCTCGCCTGCGCGCCCGCGGCCAATTGACCGAACTGCGCGCCGCCGATTTACGTTTTACACCCGCCGAAGCCGCTGAATTTCTCAACCAGATGATGGGCCTGAACCTCTCGGCGGAAAACATCGCTGCGCTGGAATCCCGCACCGAAGGCTGGATCACCGGTCTGCAACTGGCCGCCCTGGCTTTGCAAGGGTCACATTCCATTCAGGGACACTCAGATACATCCCGTTTCATCCAATCCTTCACCGGCAGCCACCGTTTTGTGCTGGATTACCTTGTCGAAGAAGTGCTGCAACGACAGCCGGAACACATCCGCAGCTTTTTGCTGCAAACATCCATTCTCGAACGGCTCAGTGGTCCGCTTTGCGCTGCTGTCACTGAACAGACAGACAGCTCGGGCTTACTGGAAACCTTGGAGCGGGGCAACCTGTTCATCGTTCCGCTCGATGACCAGCGCCAGTGGTACCGCTATCACCACCTTTTCGCCGAGGTTCTCCTCGCGCACGCGCTGGAGGAACAGCCCGACCAAATCCCGCTCTTGCACAAGCGGGCAAGTGCCTGGTATGAACAAAACAACCTGCCAGCCGAGGCAATCCGCCATGCACTGGCCGCTAGGGATTTCGAGCGCGCCGCAGGGCTGATCGAAAAGGCCTACCCTGCAATGGACGCCACTTTCCAGCATACCGCCTGGCTGGGCTGGGTAAGAAAACTGCCGGATGAAGTAGCGCGTGTCAGGCCGGTTCTCAGTGTTGACTACGCCAGGGCGTTAATGGACATCGGCGAGTTTGAGGCCGGCAAGCCCTGGCTGCTTGACGCCGAACAACGGCTGGAAGGCTCAGCAGAGGGGATGGTCGTGGCGGATGAAGAGCAGTTTCGCACCCTGCCAGGCATGATTGCCCTAGGTCGTTCCAGTCTTGCCCAATTTCAAGGCGATATCGAAGGTGTGGTGAAGTACGCCGAGCGGGCACTTGAACTTAGCCCTGAAGAAGACCATATCAATCACGCCATGGCAGCCGTGACCCTGGGGACGGCTTACTGGGATCGCGGTGATCTGGACGGAGCCCAAAGGGCATTATCTGTTTGGATGAACTATTGTCAGAAGGCGGGCAACCTCATTTTTGCCATCGCCACCAGTGCCTACCTGGCAGAAATCATCGTTGCCCAGGGGCGTTTGCGCGAAGCAGAAAGAACCTACAAGCAGTCAATTCAGCTTGCCTTAACGCATGACCAGGTACGCCATGTAACTTCCAATTTGTATTTGGGGTTGGGTCTGCTGTGTCACGAGCAGGGCGATCAACAAGCCGCTGCCCAGCACTTGCGCAAAAGCGGGGAATTGGGTGAGCAGACTGCCTTGAATGACTGGCCCTACCGCTGGCGATTGGCAAAGGCCCGATTAAAAGAGGCTGAGGGAGATCTGGATACTGCGCTTGATCTTTTGGATGACGCCAGGGGTTTGTATGTCAAGACTTCCGTGCCAGATTTCCATCCCATCGATGCGTTGAAGGCGAGGATGTATCTCCGGCAGGGCCGGTTGAGCGAAGCCTTGGATTGGGCGCGTGAGCGCGGCCTGTCTGTGGATGATGATCTCAGCTACCTGTGCGAATTTGAGCATATCACGCTGGCGCGGATACTCATCGCCCAGCATCAAAACGACCCGGTGGCTGGTTCCATTCAAGAGGCAATCGCTTTGCTGGAGCGCCTCTTGCAAGCGGCAGAAGCAGGCCGAAGGATGGGCAGCGTGATCGAAATCCTGGTGGTGCAGGCGCTCGCACTCCAGGCACAGGGTAATGTCTCCCAGGCGCTTGCTTCACTAGTGCATGCTTTGACTCTGGCTGAGCCGGAGGGCTATGTCCGTATCTTTGTGGATGAAGGCGAGCCAATGCGATCCTTGATTGAAATGCAATCGCGCAGTCAGGAAAAAACATTTCCTGGTTACGTGGATAAACTCCTGGCTGCTTTTGCGCGACCGACGGCTATTCCGCAACCAAAAACCAACGATCTACAATCAATAATCATTGAGCCATTGAGCGAGCGTGAACTGGAAGTGCTTAGGCTTCTCGGAACCGAATTGAGCGGCCCGGAAATTGCCAGCGAACTGATCGTGTCCCTGAACACCTTGCGCACCCACACCAAAAATATTTTCAATAAGCTTGGGGTGAATAATCGCCGGGCGGCTGTCCGTCGCGCAGAAGAACTCGATTTATTCTAAAAACAGAATTGAACAAACCCAACAGAACAAACCCAACCCTTGACATCACCTGTCAGGGGTTTTTTATTTTCCTCACAAGTTCCAGATAA
>JBAVVF010000323.1:0-2495 GCA_049697155.1 Anaerolineales bacterium | reverse complement strand
GGGAAAAGGTCAGTTTTTTGTCGAGATCATGGCAACTATCAGCGAGGAGTAAAACATGGCTGCAAACACAGAGTTCGTCAAAGACATTCGAAAGATGGGCAGTAAAACCTGGTCAGGAATCCTCTATATTTGGCATCGCCCTCTCCTCCTCAGCACTATCTTGCTGGCACTGGCAGTCTTCCTGACTTACTTGCTCGTCACCCAGACGTTCAAAGACTACTTCAACTGCGCCTTCCTAATCGGCAGCAAGGGCCCGCTGAATATGGATCAACTCTGCAACGGCGTCAGTATCTATATTGATACCCCGGTTTATAAAAATTCCTTCCCCATCCTGCCCGCTTTGAATGCTATTGATCGCCCGCTGGAAGGCTTCCGAAAATTTATCGTCTGGGACATCATCATATTCTTTGCCCTGGTTAGCCTGGTCCTAGCCTTTATCGTCAACAAAATCACTGGCTTCGTTAAGTTCGTGCGGACCCCCGCAGGCCGCAAAATCGTCCTGACCAATCTCAGCACCTGGCTCTTCATCTTCGTAATTTTGTCCACCTTGTTTTACCTCAGTGTTGTCCTGTAGATTCACCTGCCGCCTAACACAGCCCCGCTTCGCGAGATACCCTGCGGGCACGACGTCTTCAACCTGCACCCGCCAAAAGGAGTACACTACGCTCAAGTCAGTTCCGTCAGAGCGGCTGGGCAGGGGTCCCTGGCGGCGGGTAATGCAAACCGTTGGACGCTTCCTTCACCTGAATACTTGATTGGCTTCGGGAAGCCCAATTTTCAAATTTCCTTGACTTCGGGGGAAATCAGACTACTATTGTCGCTTACCCAACATACCGTGGTGAGAGGCATGGCAAAAACATGAAAAAAATGAAGTTCGTATCGTTGATCTTAGTATTGGCAATCGTATCGCTATCGTGCAAGCTATTCACACCAACAAGCAATAAAGATGGCGTGGTTCCCGGGGATCTCAACCGGGTGTCTAGTGAGCTCCCCGTCTATGACCCAGAAGCGCCCCCGCCGTCGCCGGGGGCAGCCGCGCTGCGGGCTCTGGCGGTGTTGGAGCCGGGCGTAGCGGAACTGCTGGGCGACGTGGAGGCGGCTGAGCGCGCCTCCTTGAGGGCAATCATTGCCGACCTGTCTGTCAAAACAGGCAGCAGCATCGAACTCCCCTTCCCAGTAGTGCAGTCTGAGGAGACGGAGATCCCGAACTTTGCCTCCGAATTTGCGATCCCGGTACGCTACAACATACCAGGGAATTTTGACGGGCAGATCAATACTGGAAACGATGTTGCCCTCATCACCACCATCGTCAGCGGTTGGAACGACCAGTTCATCCCAAATCTGGAGGCTGGCGCCGGCACGAGCGGATCCTTTACCGAGCCTGAAGGGGGGGCCACCAACACGAGTAGCATGAACCTCGGCAGGAATGCCGATGGGACGACCAGTTTCGGTTTTGGATCAAAGACGGAAGCCACGAAGAATGGTGTTTCCGCGAAAACGGAAGTGGCTGCAAGCCTGGACGGCCAGCGCTGTCCCAATGCCGAAGGACAGGTGTCGTTCACGGTCAAGCTGCGTCTCGGCGCTGATTCGGGTGGGTCCGGATACACACAGGACCTGAGCGCGTTCGTGCGCGCGGAAGTGGGCGATGACGCCCAAATTACCCATCGCGAAATAGACGTAATCCAAGGCACCCGGCAAGCCAAGGACGGGCGTCAGGTGTATGTGGAAACGGGGCAGACCATCAAGTACAGCGGCGATAACGTCGCGGGTTACGAGTCTTCGAACCTGCGGGTGATCCGCAAGTCCCAGGAGGCTACCCGGGAAGATGTTGGCAACTTGTCCAGATCTGGACACGAGGCGGCATTTGCCATGGCCGAGACCGCGCTCCTGATGGCGCGGAACAACTGGCTTGACGGCGGATGTGTCAAGATCGAGGCAGCCTCGCCCGGCACCGTCCAGCCCGGCTCGACGACCCAGGTCCCGGTGAAGGTCCGCCACCGTTTCGACGGCTCCGAGGTCCCTTCGAAACTCGAGGTGGCGCTCTCGGGGGAAAAGTCGGTTGACCCCACCTCGCTCGCCAGGACGCCCGGGACGCTGACCTACACCGCACCGGACGAGAAAGGCAAGTCCGCGACCCTCCTCCTCACCGCAACCTCCAAACGCGGTAAGGCAAAGCTCGAGCTCACGGCCAATACGGGTGGGACGGCGTACCGAGTCTCGGGTGAAAGCAATGATGTTTCTTACTCTGGAGATATTTGCAGCCTTGAAAAGCCATTCGTTCTCCATGGAACGTTTGCAAATGGTTCTGAGACCCAATCATTCACGCCCAGCAACGCGACAAGCGGCACTGTGAAAGAGTCGGGAGACTCGGGCGGATGTACTCTAACCGGTGAAGGAAGCTATACCGTCACCCTCAATGAACAAGGTTCTGGAGAATTACAATGGACTGAATCCATCAAGTCATTCTGCCCGCCTTACTCGGTAACAAACACTCT
>JBAVVF010000322.1:0-5090 GCA_049697155.1 Anaerolineales bacterium | reverse complement strand
TTACTGGTAACCCTGCTAATCTCCTCCTGCACGACTTCCAGTCCAACGGAGCAATATCCCACCTACGATCCCCTCGCGCCTGTCAACGGATCGGGCACGGTTGTCGCGCCCATTCAGGTGGGTGAAGTGATTCGCTCAACCCGGACAGCCGGACCCACTCCCACCCGCGCGGCCCTTTCAGTGACGGTCGCTCCACGTGACCCGAATGCGGCGCTCACCACTCCCACACCCGATCTGCCTCATGCGCTTCCGACCCAGCGCCAGTTCATAGATCAGTACACTGTCGAGGCCGGGGACACCCTTGGCACGATCGCGCGCGGGTACGGGATCACGCTCGAGGCGCTGATGCAGGCCAACGGGTTGAACGAGGCGAGCATCCTTTACGTTGGCCAGGTTGTGAACATCCCACCGATCGAAGCCGATCCCAATCCAGGTTCATCCTTCAAGATCATCCCCGATTCGGAGCTGGTGTTCGGACCGGCCAGCGTCCAGTTCGACCTGCAATCCTTTTTGCAAAGCCACGGCGGATACCTTGCCGGTTACAGCCAGGATGTCAACGGCGAATACCTGACCGGCACGCAAATCATTACGCGTATCTCGCAAAGTTATTCAGTCAACCCGCGCCTGCTGCTGGCACTCCTCGAGTATCGGAGCGGATGGGTCACTGACCCTGCGCCGCAGAATGTGGATTACCCGCTCGGTTTTTACGACGATTATTATGCAGGGCTGTACCGGCAGGTTGCCTGGGCGGCAGATAATTTGAACCGCGG
This sequence comes from Anaerolineales bacterium, assembly GCA_049697155.1. Classification (GTDB taxonomy): domain Bacteria; phylum Chloroflexota; class Anaerolineae; order Anaerolineales; family Villigracilaceae; genus Defluviilinea. The sequence goes on along the minus strand of JBAVVF010000322.1, from coordinate 4,320 downwards.
ATATTACTACTGGCGGGTCAACGCGATTTCCACGTTGTCTTTGAGCGACGGGACCTATGTTCCGATGGATGCGACCATTAACGCCGGGACGGCCGGGGTGCAATATTTCCTGGCACTGTTCAACAGCCGCCCGTTTTGGGACTACGACGTAAGCGAGCTGGGCTTCTTCCAGACCTACAACCAGCTCTTTGGTTATCCCTTCCACTACGAGGTGGCGCTCTTACCCGACAACCTGGCACAGCCGCCCATGCAGTTGCCCATCGAACCGGGCGTGACCTGGTCCTTTACGGGCGGCCCGCATGGAGGCTGGGACACCGGCTCGGCCTGGGGCGCGCTCGACTTCGCCCCGCCCGGGGAAGCGGCCGGCTGCGTCACCAGCGATGCCTGGGTGGTGGCCGCGGCCGATGGGCTGATCGTCCGGGCCGAGAATGGTGCCGTGATCCAGGATCTTGACAATGACGGCTACGAACAAACCGGCTGGACGATCCTTTATATGCACATCGAAACGCGTGACCGTGTCCAGCCGAACACGTATGTCTACGCCGGTGAGATCATCGGACACCCCTCCTGTGAAGGCGGCGTCTCGAATGGCACCCACCTCCACCTGGCCCGGCGCTACAACGGCGAGTGGATTCCCGCCGACGGAAACCTGCCCTTCAACATGGACGGATGGGTCTCCAGCGGAAATGGCATCGAATATGACGGGTACCTGACCCGCGGCTCGACGGTCGTCGAGGCGTGGGAGGGTGTCTTTGAAAACCTGAACCAGATCACCAGGTAAGCCAGCGACATATCCACAGGCCCCTGCGGTTTCTACAGGTATAATTCTCAGCGGACTGAATTCGTGAAAAGAATCGTTTACTTTTTTATCGCAGCCTCTTTCGTGCTAGCGTCCTGCGGCGGCAATGCTTCGCTATGGGGCCAATACGCAACGCCTACTCCACTGGGGGGCAGCCCGCCCACTTCGCCGGCGATTCCTACCGTCGCTGTCACACAGACTTTCTCACCCTTTCTGCCGCTTGCGGCTGAGACCGCCACAGACACGATCACCCCGACGCCAACATTTAGCGAAGCATTTATCACTCCGGAAGTTGCCTCCACGATTGAAAGCACAGTGACCCCGCTTGCCAACGTGCCCACGGTGCTCTACTACACCCAAAGCGGGGACTGGCTTCCCGCCGTGGCAGTCCGGTTTGGAGTGGAGGTCAACGCGATCACCTCGCCCAAGATCCTCCCTGAAAACGGATTGCTCGACCCCGGCACCCTGCTGATCATTCCGGATACGCTCGACCGCAGTGTGCCGTTTACCTCGGCGCTGCCTCTTCTTCCTGACAACGAGTTTATTTTTTCAGCAACCGCCCTCGACTTCGACGTCCCGACCTACGTCAGGGAGGCGGGCGGCTATCTCTCCACGTATCGCGAATATCTGGGCACCACAGCCTGGACCAGCGGCGCCAAAGAGATCGAGCGGCTCGCTTATGAGAATTCGGTCAACCCGCGCCTGCTGCTGGCCATCCTCGATTATGAATCGCGCTGGGTACGCGGCAAGCCCGAAAACGAGTTTCGGATTGACTTCCCCCTGGGCTACGAGAACTTCCGCAATAAAGGCATGTTCATGCAGCTGGTCTGGGCCATCAACCAGTTGTCGACCGGATACTACGACTGGCGCGCCGGAAGGATCACCGAGCTCACCTTCCGGGACGGCAACAAGGTCAGGATCGACCCGGGCCTGAACGCCGGCACGGTCGCGCTGATGTATTATTTCTCCCGTGTTCACAGCTACAATGAATGGCTGCGCAGCATGGACCAGACCAGTGGTTTTCTATCGTATTATCAGAACATGTTTGGCGATCCCTGGTCACGCGCCGGGACGATCGGCCCGATCTTCCCGCCCGGGCTCAGCCAGCCCGAGATGTCTCTGCCCTTCGAGCGGCAATCCGCCTGGGCCTTCACAAGCGGTCCGCATGGGGCCTGGGAACATGACGGCCCCATGGCTGCCGTCGACTTTGCACCGGGCAGCGCCAAAAGCGGCTGCACCGATTCCCTCAAGTGGATCCTTTCGGCAGCGCCCGGCCTGGTCGTCCGGTCCGGGAATGGCGTCGTGGTGGTGGATATGGATGGCGACGGTTCCGAACAGACCGGCTGGACGATCCTTTACCTGCATGTCGCCAACCTGCATCGCATTCCCAAAGGACAATGGGTCGAGCAGGACGATCACATCGGACACCCCTCCTGCGAAGGCGGAGTCTCCACCGGCACCCACCTGCACTTCGCCCGCAAATATAACGGCGAATGGGTGATCGCCGATGGTCCCCTGCCCATGACACTAAGTGGCTGGAGGGTATTCGCGGGCGATACACCCTACAAAGGAAAACTTGTCAAAGGCGACCGGGTTATCACCGCCGATCCATACGGCCAATCCCGGGCCCTGATCTACCGCGAGGAAGATGAAGAATAATTGAAGAGTACCATGAACATCCCTGCCAAACACAGAGGGCAAAGACTATCTCTGTGTTTTTTTAACTGCATTTTGATCGTCATCCTGGCTGCGGCCTGTGCTCCGCGTGAATCAGCAGTCAATATCCAGAACATGATCACGCCGCTGGCGAACACACCCGTGCCCGCGCCGACTTCCGGACGGCCCGAATATGCACCCGGCGAACTGGTGGATTACATTGCGCAAAACGGCGACACCCTCCCGGCCCTGGCTGCGCGCTTCAACACAACCGCAGCGGAGATCATGGCAGCCAACCCCATCATCCCGGCCGACGCGACCACCATGCCGCCCGGTCTGCCGATGAAAATTCCCATTTATTATCTGGCCCTGTGGGGCACTGCCTTCCAGAGCATTCCGGATCACGCCTTCGTCAACGGACCGGCCCAGATCGGCTTTAGCACCTCTGCCTTTGTGGCTTCCACATCAGGCTGGTTGAAAACTTATCGTGTCTACGCCGGGGAAAAGATGCGCACCGGCGCCGAGGTCGTGGATTATGTGGCGACGAATTACAGCGTCAGCCCGCAATTACTGCTGGCTCTGCTCGAATACCAGACCGGCGCACTTACACAGCCCGAGGTCCCGCCCGGAAAATACGTGCTGGGTTTCCGGCGCACCAATTACGAATCGCCTTATCTGCAGCTTGTCATCGCGGCCAACACTCTCAACAACGGATACTACCGCTGGCGGGCCGGGAAACTGACGGAGCTCGAGCTGCTGGATGACACGCTCATCCGGCCCGACCCGTGGCAGAACGCAGGCTCAGTGGCCTTGCAATATTATTTCTCAAGACTCTATTCGGGGGATAAATACTACGGGGCCATCGGACCCGAGGGTCTGGCGCGCGTCTATCAGACTTTTTTCGGCGATCCGTGGGCGAAGCCCGTGATCATCCTTCCGGGGAGCCTGCGGCAGCCGGCCCTGCGCTTCCCCTTCGTCGCCGGCCGCCTGTGGGCCTACACCGGCGGACCGCACACCGGCTGGGGCTCCGGTGAACCTTATTCCGCCATCGACTTTGCCCCCGCCACGGATACCTCCGGCTGTTACACGGTGGAGGCGGATCAATTTGCGACGGCCATGGCCGATGGACTGGTCCTGCGTTCGGACATCGACGGGACCGTGCTCGACCTCGATCAGGATGGCGATGAGCGGACAGGCTGGGTTCTCTTTTATTTGCATCTGGCCACCAGCCGGCGCATTCCTCTCGGAAGCGCAGTCAAAGCCGGAGAGCCGGTCGGATATCCCTCCTGCGAGGGCGGACGCGTGACCGGCACACACGTTCACATCGCCCGCAAATATAACGGCGAGTGGATCCTGGCGGACGGTCCGCTCGCGTTCAATCTCGAGGGCTGGGTCGCCCACAACGGCTCACAGGCCTATAAAGGCACGCTCACCCGCGCCGCAGTCACCATCACTGCCTGCGAGTGTTCGGATTTCCAGAGCCATGTCATCTCTGAAGTTCCAAATGCCCCACCGGGACAATGAGATTTATTCGGTGGGCAGTTCCTGCCAGATCCCCTGGGACGTCAGCCGCCGGTTTCCATTACCTTCATCTTCATAAATCTCATAACGCAGATCCATCGGAAAAGCCTGCGCAAGCATGAATTGAGCCGGGCAGTATTTCGTGGCCGAAAGCTCGATGGCACGCAGCACACTCGATTCCTCAACGTTTTTTCCCGTGACAAGATAGGTGATCAGCGCGCTGGTGAACACCCGCGGGTGGTCCTCCGAACGCGGCGCCTCGACTCGGACCTCGAACTGGGTCACCTGCTGGCGCGTCTTCTGCAGGATCGAGACGACCTCCATGGCCGTGCAGCCGGCCAGTC
>JBAVVF010000321.1:0-2001 GCA_049697155.1 Anaerolineales bacterium | reverse complement strand
AACAAGAATAAAGCGCTCAGCCATACCATCGCTGTGGGCGCAGCGTTCCTTTCGTTTCTTGGCAGCATGGGCGTCTTCCTGTATGCCCTTGGAGTCGAGCATTTTGGCGAGCATCCGATTGAGTCGTCCATTCCCTGGCTGCCGACGGGTAATACGGTGTTCAATATCGGCGTACTGGTCGATCCGCTTACGGCCGCAGTCCTGTTCTTTGTCGCCTGGACCGTGCTGATGATCTTCCTCTACAGCGTGGGTTATCACAACTTCGGCCAGCCCAAGGGTGATCACGACCACGCCGGCCTGCCGCCTCACGGCGCGACCGTCGAAGAGCATGGACACAGGCACGCGGTGCCTTCCGTCGAGCCGATGTACTCGCGCTTCTTCGCGTTCATCGGGTTGTTCGCCTTCGGCATGTACGTGCTCGTCCTGTCGAATAACCTGCTGACGCTGTTCGTCGGCTGGGAGATCATGGGCTTATGCTCCTACCTCCTGATCGGTTTCTGGTACGCGAAACCCTCCGCCCGCGACGCGGCGGTCAAGGCGTTCATCACCACCCGCATCGGTGATGTCTTCATGCTGCTTGGTGTTGCATACCTTTATTCAGCAACCGGGACACTCTCCTTCCGCCAGATCTTTACCGAAGAGACGCTGCACAACCTTTTGTCGCTGGATAGTGGTGTATTCGGACTCTCCGCAGCCGGACTGATCGGCCTGCTGCTCTTCATCGGGACCGTCGGCAAGTCGGCGCAGTTCCCGCTGCACGTCTGGCTGCCGGACGCGATGGAAGGCCCGACCCCGGTCAGCGCGATGATCCATGCCGCGACGATGGTCTCGGCCGGTGTGTACATGGTCATCCGCATGTTCCCGCTGCTCACCGCGGGCTGGACAGAGGGCATGCCGCTCACCACCACGATGACGGTCATTGCCTTCATCGGCGCGTTCACGGCGATCTTCGCCGCGACCATCGCGCTGGCCCAGAACGATATCAAGCGTGTGCTGGCATACTCGACGATCTCACAGCTTGGGTACATGATCGCGGCGGTCGGCATCGGCGCGTACGTCGCGGCGGCCTTCCACCTGATCACGCATGCCTTCTTCAAGGCTCTGCTCTTCCTCGGCTCCGGCTCGGTCATTCACGGCATGGAGCACGGCGTCCTGCACACCGGCAACCACAGGGTCGACCCACAGGACATGTTCAACATGGGCGGCCTGCGCCGGAAGATGCCGATCACGTTCTGGACCTTCCTGATCGGCGGTTTTGCGCTTTCGGGCTTCCCGCTCCTGACGGCCGGCTTCTGGTCGAAGGATGAGATCCTGGCGGATGACTGGGGGCATCACAACTATCTTGTCTTTGGAGTCCTGGCCTTCGCGGCTTTCCTCACGGCCTTTTACACCATGCGCCAGATCACGCTGACCTTCCTTGGCGAGCCTCGCACGAAGGAAGCCGAGCACGCCCAGGAAACTCCCTGGACGATGACGGCTCCGCTGGTCATCCTCTCGATCTTTGCCATCGGCTACGGCTGGGTCGGCATCCCCGAGCATTTCCCTGTCCTGGGCGGACTTATCCCGAACTGGTTCCATGATTTCGTCGGCGGGACGCTGGTGGAACATCCCGAAGCTGTTGAGTTCAGCTGGTGGCCGCTGCTTACATCCCTCGCTGTGGCGCTCGGCGGCCTGGGACTTGGCTGGCTCGTCTATCGCAACGTCAATTCAGCGGCGGAAGACCGGCTGCAATTTCCTGTTCTCAAGAACAAGTATTACTTTGACGAAATCTATGACCGCGTTTTCATCAAACCTGCTTACTGGTTCGCGGAAAACGTCGTTTACAAGTTCATGGATCAAACTGTGATCGATGGGATTCTGCATATCTTCGGTCCCGTCACCGACCGGATTGGCTCGTTCATCCGCAAGTACATCGACCTGCTGATCGTCAATCAGACCCTCGGCGACGGCTCGTACAAAGTCACGTGGTGGTTCGGACGCGGCCTGCGTCCCATCCAGACC
>JBAVVF010000320.1:0-4122 GCA_049697155.1 Anaerolineales bacterium | reverse complement strand
ATCGTGAGCTGCTCGAGCGCACGCTCGGCGAATACGAGATCGACACCGTCATCCATCTGGCGGCCCAGACCATCGTCACCATCGCCAACCGCAATCCGCTCTCGACCTTTGAAACCAACATCGCCGGCACGTGGAACATGCTCGAGGCCTGCCGCCGCAGCCCCAGGGTGAGACAGATCGTCGTCGCTTCCTCAGACAAGGCCTACGGGGATCAGGAAGTGCTGCCGTACGACGAAAACACTCCCCTGCAGGGACAGCATCCGTATGATGTGAGCAAGTCGGCTGCGGATTTGATCGCCCACACCTATGCCCAGAGTTTTGACCTGCCCGTCTGCATCACACGCTGCGGCAATTTCTACGGCGGCGGCGACCTGAACTGGAATCGCATCATCCCGGGGACGATCCGCTCGATCCTGCGCAGGCAGCGGCCGGTCATCCGCTCGGACGGAGAGTACGTCCGCGATTATTTTTACGTGGAAGACGGGGCCGCGGCGTACATGCTGCTGGCCGAGCAGCTCGCCGCCCAACCCGGGATCAAAGGGCAGGCATACAATTTTTCCAACGAGATCCAGGTGACCGTGCGTGAGATCGTCGAGCGCATCTCGAAAATCATGGGCTTCAGCCTGGCCCCGCAGATCTGCAACGAAACCAGCAACGAGATCCGCCATCAATACCTGAGTGCTGAAAAGGCTCGCCGCGAACTCGGCTGGAGGCCCATGTTCGACCTGGACGAAGGTCTGCAAAGGACCATAGACTGGTACAAGGATTTTTTTAATGAGTGAACGCGCAGCTCAATTACGCGAGACCATCCTGGGAATGGTCGCCGAATACTTCACGGAAGCCTTCCCGGAAAAAAACTTTATTCCCGGCCAAAGCGCCGTCCCGATCTCCGGGCGCGTCTTTGATGCCGCGGACGTTCAGACCCTGGTCGATTCAAGCCTGGATTTCTGGCTTACGACCGGACGCTACGCCCACCAGTTCGAGATCGAGTTTGCGCGCTTCTTCAAGATGCGGCATGCCATTTTGGTGAATTCAGGCTCCTCCGCAAATCTGCTGGCACTGACGGCACTAACTTCACCCTTGCTGGGGGAAAGACAACTCAAGCCCGGCGATGAAGTCGTCACCGTGGCAACCGGCTTCCCCACCACGGTCAATCCCATCTTCCAAAACAACCTGATTCCTGTTTTTGTGGACGTGGACATTCCCTCCTACAACATCGATGCCGGCCAGCTGGAAGCCGCGCTTTCCGAAAGGACCCGGGCAGTGATGGCGGCGCACACGCTGGGAAACCCTTTCAACCTGGATGCGGTGACGGAATTCTGTAAAAAACACAACCTTTGGCTCATTGAAGACTGCTGCGATGCCGTCGGCGCCACGTACAAGGGTCAGCCGGTGGGGAAGTTTGGCGACATCGCGACCGTCAGCTTCTATCCCGCGCATCACATCACGATGGGCGAAGGCGGCGCGGTGCTGACAGACAAACCAAAGTTGAAGAAGATCATCGAGTCGTTCCGCTACTGGGGCCGCGACTGCTGGTGTGAACCGGGCAAGGACAACACCTGCGGCAAACGTTTTGACTGGCAGCTTGGGGATCTGCCACATGGCTATGATCATAAATATACCTATTCGCACATTGGCTATAACCTGAAAGCCACGGACATGCAGGCGGCGGTCGGGGTATCGCAGCTAAAGAAGCTGAGCGGATTCATCGAGAAGCGCTGTGCGAACTTCGATTACCTGGCGGAGCGGCTCGGTGCCCGGCAGGAGTTTTTCCTCCTGCCTGAGGCGACTCCGGGCTCCAGCCCGAGCTGGTTCGGCTTCCCGATTTATGTCCGCCCCGAGGCGCCCTTCACGCGCGATGAAGCGGTCCGCTGGCTGGAGAATCACAATATCGGCACACGGCTCTTATTCGGGGGCAATCTGCTCCGTCAGCCGGCCTATCTTGCGCAGAAGTATCGAGTGATTGGTGAACTGCGCCGCTCAGATGAGGTCATGCAGCGGGTCTTCTGGATTGGGGTTTACCCCGGCCTGACGCGGCCCATGCTGGATTATGTCTGCGATATCCTTATCCAACTCTGTGAAACCGCCGCCTGAGTGCAGAAACAATACGAAGGGATAGCTGTATTTCAAGATGGCAAAATTAACCGATGTTCAAAAGAAGGTATTGGATTCGATTGGGCTATCCAAATCACTGTGCGGGCGGCGTGTTTTGGTTACCGGCGCGACCGGCTTCCTCGGAAGACATCTGTGCGAAGCGCTGAGCGACCTGGGAGCAAATGTATTCGCTTTATCCCGTTCCGCCAATTCCAAACTTCTGGCGCCCAAAGTCAAAGCACTTCCGGCGGACCTGCGAAATCAAAAAGCAGTCAGGGATATCGTTGCCTCGGCCAGGCCTGAGATTGTTTATCATCTTGCCGGGCTGGTTGATGCCAGTCAGGATCTGCGTCTGGTTGGGCCAACCTTTCAGCATAATTTGGCCGGAAGCATCAACCTTTTCATTGCCCTGGCCCAACGCGGCTGCGAACGCGTGATCGTCGCCGGTTCATCAGAGGAGCCCGATGTCAGTAAGTACGGCAGCTCACCAAACTCACCTTATGCGGCGGCCAAGGATGCATCCACGGCCTACGCCAGAATGTTCCATAAGGTCTTTTCGCTGCCGGTTATCGTGACACGGCCCTTCATGAGCTATGGCCCTCACCAATCCACCAGGAAGGTCATCCCCTATACGATCACGAATCTGCTGAAGGAAAAAACCCCGAAGATCAGCAGTGGTAAGCGCATCTGCGATATGATCTACGTCCAGGATTTGACCATGGGACTGGTATTGACCGGCGCCAAACCCGGCCTGGTCGGTGAAGTCATCGACCTGGGCACCGGCGTGGGCACTACGATTTACAATGCAGTGCAGATGATCGCCAACATGATCGAAAGTTCACACAAGCCGCTTTTTGGAGCCATACCCGATCGCCTTTATGAATATCCCCAAATCGCGGACATCGAAAGGACCGCCAATCTGCTTGGCTTTCGTCCGCAATGGTCCCTGCGGGAGGGAATGACAGAAACGATCAAGTGGTACCGCGCCCATCCTGAAAACTACGGGATGGAAAAGACATGACCTGGCTCATCACCGGTGGCTGTGGTTTCATCGGAAGCAACCTCGCAGATGCGCTGCTGCAACAGGGCGAGGATATCGTCCTATTCGATAATCTGAGCAGAGTGGGGTCGCAGGACAACCTGCAGTGGCTGCGCAGCAGGCATGGCAAGGAGTGGAGCTTTGTCCAGGCGGACATTCGCGATGCAAACCGGGTGGAAAGCACAGTAAAGAGGTTTGGTCCACGCGCAATTGTCCATCTGGCCGGTCAGGTGGCGATGACGACCAGCATACAGAATCCGCGCCTGGATTTTGAAGTGAATGCAATGGGCACGCTGAACGTATTGGAGTCCGTACGTCTGCATTCGCCCGAAACGATTGTCCTTTACTCCTCAACGAACAAAGTATATGGTTCATTAGAGAGCCTGCGGTATCGTGAAATGGATTACAGGTATGAGCTGGTCGATTTTCCAAACGGACTGGACGAGTCCCTGCCCCTGGACGGACACTCTCCCTACGGATGTTCAAAGCTGGCCGGCGACCAGTACGTGCACGACTTCAGCCGGATCTACGGCCTGCGGACCGTCGTTTTTCGTCACTCGTCGATGTACGGCGGCAGGCAATTTGCGACCTACGACCAGGGCTGGATTGGCTGGTTCTGTCAGAAGGCAATCGAGATGCAGGATTCTCAGAGCCCGGCTTTTACAATCTCAGGTGATGGCAAGCAGGTTCGGGATGTGTTACATGCCCGTGATCTCGTGCAGGTCTACCTGAAGGCTGTCGAACATAGCGGGCAGGCCTGCGGGCAGATCTACAACATTGGCGGTGGAATGGGCAACAGCCTATCATTGCTTGAGCTGTTCCAGCTGTTGGAAGCGTTGACCGGCTTTCCGATGCGATTCAGGCAACTAGCATGGAGGGATGGAGATCAAAAGGTATTCGTCGCTGATGCTGGAAAGGCCGCCCGCGATCTTGAATGGCAGCCCACTGTTTCAAAAGAGAATGGCATTCAGGCAATGCTGGAATGGAGC
>JBAVVF010000319.1:0-7362 GCA_049697155.1 Anaerolineales bacterium | reverse complement strand
TGTTCATGGTGATTCTCCTTTTATTTTGTAGCGCGACATTTATGTCGCTTCTATTACACGGCGAAATGAATTTCGCCTTACACTTACCCCAGCATCACGCCGTGGGTATGATTTGCGTGAACTGGTTCGAGTCCTTCGGTTTGGGCGATGATCAGCTTGTTCAATGCATTGAGATAAGCTTTCGTGCTGGCCACCACGATGTCTGTGTCGGCGCCGTGGCCTCCGAAGACGCGCTGGAACACGAGCTCGCTTTGCGCGTCCATGGTATGCAGACCGTTCTCGCCCTTGATGCGGACGGTCACTTCGCCGAGCGCATCGATGCCTTCGGTGATGGCGTGAATATTGAATTCCAGCAGGGTGTTCGGAGTCTTGACAATGGCATCGATGGCCTTGTACGCCGCGTCCACCGGACCGGAGCCCATCGCAGCATGGACATGAATCTTGCCATCCGGCCCTTTCAAACGGACGGTGGCAGTTGGCATCCCGATCGTGCCGCAGGTGACCTGCAAGCCATCCAGGTAGTACACGTCGCGCGGACGGTAAAATTCGTCTGCAATGATCGCTTCGAGATCCAGATCGGTGATCACTTTCTTGCGGTCGGCCAGATCCTTGAAGCGTGCAAAGGCTTTATCAAGCTCGTTCTCGTCCAGCGAATGTCCCATCTCGGCCAGACGGTTGCGCAGCGCATGCCGGCCCGAATGTTTGCCCAGCACAAGCTTGGACTGGTTGACACCGACATCTTCCGGGCGCATGATTTCGTACGTGGTCTGGTGCTTCAGCATGCCATCCTGATGGATGCCCGCTTCATGTGCGAAGGCATTCGCGCCGACAATCGCCTTGTTGGGCTGCACGACAATGCCTGTGTAATTGCTGACGAGTTTGCTAATACGTGCAATCTGCCGTGTGTCTATGCCTGTTTCCAATCCAAAAACAGGTTTACGGGTCTTCAGCGTCATCACCACTTCTTCCAGTGACGTGTTGCCGGCCCGCTCGCCGATCCCGTTGATCGTGACTTCCGCCTGGCGCGCGCCCGCACGAATTCCCGCCAGCGTGTTGGCGGTCGCCATCCCCAGGTCATCGTGGCAATGGACGGAGATCGTAATGCCCTCACGCATCCCGGGGGTATTCTTGATAATGCCCTCGATCAGGGCAAAGAATTCATCGGGCGTTGTGTAACCGACCGTATCGGGGATGTTCAGCGTGGTTGCGCCGGCCCGGATGGCTTCGCCCAGAACGACGTACAGAAACTCGGGCTCGGAGCGCCCGGCGTCTTCCGGCGAGAATTCGACATCCGCACACAGGGAACGCGCATATCCCACCATCTCAGAAACACGCTGGATCACATCCTCCGGATCCATCTTGAGCTTGTATTTCATATGGATCGGCGAAGTGGCCAGGAACGTGTGGATGCGCGGTTTGGCGGCTTCGCGCACCGCCTCCCAGGCTTTATCGATGTCTTTTTTGTTGGCACGTGCCAGCCCGGCAATCACCGGCACATCTGCATCGGGATCCGCGGGTGTTGGCCGGCCTACTTCAACCGCGATCCGCCGGACGGCTTCCAGGTCATCGGGCGAGGCGGCCGGAAAGCCCGCTTCGATCACATCCACGCCCATGCGGGCCAGCGAGCGCGCCACTTCGAGCTTTTCGGCGGAGGTCATCGTCGCGCCAGGCGATTGTTCGCCGTCGCGTAAGGTGGTATCGAAAATCTTTACATAATTGTTCATAGTCACCTCGTTTGTAGTTTTATAGTTTGTAGTTTTATAGTTTGGTAGTTGTGAGCCAGGGCAACCATCAAACTACCCAACTAACCAACTAACAAACTACTTCTTCCAGTTCTCCGGTCTCAATGATCTGACTGCCGCGCCGGCCTGCCACATTTCGGATTCGCGCATGGCTCGCAGCTCTTCATCCAATTTTTCGCGATAATGCAAGTCACTGTTCTTATCCAGAACGATGCGCGTCTCGACACCGCTGGTCACACTTTCATAGAGATCGTCAAACACAGGCGCGACTGCCTCGCGGAATTTACCCTTCCAATCCAGCGCGCCGCGTTGGGCGGTGGTGGAACAATTCGCATACATCCAGTCCATGCCGTTCTGGCCCACCAGGCGAATGAGAGATTGCGTCAGTTCTTCCACGGTTTCATTGAACGCCTCGGAGGGGGAATGTCCATGCCTGCGCAGGACGTTGTATTGCGCTTCCATCACACCCGCCAGCGCGCCCATCAAAATTCCACGCTCGCCGGTCAGATCCGAATAGACTTCGTTTTCAAATGTGGTTGGGAACAGATATCCCGCGCCGATGGCGATCCCCAATGCAACCGTACGTTGGTAGGCGCGTCCCGTCGCGTCCTGGTGAATGGCAAAACTCGCGTTGATCCCGGAGCCATCCAGGAAGTTCGTGCGCACACTGCGCCCTGATCCCTTGGGCGCGACGAGCGCCACATCGATATGCGGCGGCGGAATCACGCCCGTATCATCTTTGAACGTGACGGAGAACCCGTGTGAGAAGTACAGCATATCCCCTTCGTTGAGGCATTCCACGATGCTCGCCCACTGCGAACGCTGACCCGCGTCAGATAACAGATACTGGATCACCGTTCCTTTTTCAGCGGCTTCCTCGATGGAGAACAAGGTTTCGCCGGGAACCCAGCCATCATCGAGGGCCTTCTTCCAGTTGGATGTGCCCTCGCGCTGACCCACGATCACCTTCACTCCGTTATCGCGCATGTTCAGCGCCTGCGCCGGCCCCTGCACGCCGTAACCTAGCACGGCAATGACTTCATCCTTTAAAACTTCGCGCGCTTTCCCAAGTGGAAACTCTGCGCGTGTGACAACTTCCTCTTCCACGCCGCCAAAATTGATTTTTGCCATAATTGCGTATCTCCTGGTTTGCTGATGTCGTTGCGAGCGAAGCGAAGCAATCTCCTCGCACCTGCAACAAAGAGCCTGCTGGTTACTATGAGATTGCTTCGGGCAGACGATCGCTGCCCTCGCAACGACATAAGTGTTACGGCGTCATTGCCATCATTTCCGCCATCGCCTCAAAGCGATTGCCGTTCACGCCCGAGACGCGGCGTACGCCGTCGTTCACGCCGCGCGTCATCGAGACCTGCCCCGTGCGGACCATCTCCACGATGCCCAGCGGGCGCAGGAGCTCGATCATGCCCTCGATCTTGTCCTCTGTCCCCGTGATCTCGACGATCACCGAGTCCACTGCCACGTCCACGATGCGGGCCCGGAAGATCTCGGCCAGGCCGCTCACTTCGGCGCGGCGTTCCGGCTCGACCCTGACCTTGATCAAAGCCAGGTCGCGGGTCACCGAGGGTTGATGGGTCACATCCTGCACGTCGATGACATTGATCAGCTTGTACAGATTCGCTTCGATCTTGTGCGCGTCGACCTCACCGTTCGGGCAATCCACCACGATGGTCATGCGCGAGACCTCGGCGTTCTCCGTCCGTCCGACCGCCAGCGATTCGATGTTGAAGTTACGGCGGCGGAACAGTGAAGCAACCCTGTTCAACACGCCGGGTTTGTTTTCGACAAGTGCGATAAAAGTATGTTGCATGCTGTCTCCTTTTTCTCGTCTTTCCTCTTTCATCTTTCCATTCCACCCGATCAAGAAAGACGGAAAGAAGAAAGAAGTTGGGTTCATCCAGCCTGCCTCACCGGCCTGCGGATCATCTCGTGCAGCGCCGCGCCCTGGGGAACCATTGGGTAGACTGCCTCCTCCTGCTCCACACGGAACTCCAATACGACAGGACCCTGCGTCTTGCGCGCCCATTCGATGGCATCGCTGACTTCTTCGCGTTTCGTCACCAGCCTGGCCGGCACCCCGTGGGCCTCGGCCAGCTTCACAAAATCAGGCGTGAGCATGTTCACTGCGGAGTAGCGCTTCTCGAAGAAGAACTCCTGCCACTGGCGCACCATGCCGAGGAAGTTGTTGTTCATGATCGCGACTTTCACATTCGCGCCCTCCTGCACGGCAGTGGTCAGCTCGGCAGCCGTCATCTGGAACCCGCCATCGCCGGCGACGGTCCAGATCTCCTCGTCCTTATGAGCGAACCACGCGCCGATCGCCGAGGGGAGGCCGAAACCCATCGTCCCCGCGCCGCCCGAGGTGATCCAGTGATTCGGCTTATCCAGAGAATAGTATTGCGCCGCCCACATCTGGTGCTGGCCCACGTCCGTCGTCACGATCGCCCCGCCGCCCGTCGCCTTCCAGATAGCGGCGACGAGATGAGCGACCTGCAGCTTGCCGTCGTCCTCCCAATTCATGATGCTGCGTGCATCCACCTCACTCTTCCAGCCGCCGATCTGCTCCAGCCATTCGTCGTGGTCGTATTCATCCACCAGAGGCAGGATGTCGCGCATGACTGTCTTCAGGTCACCAATCAGCGGAACATCCGCATAAACGTTCTTGTGCAGTTCGGAAGGATCGATTTCGACATGGATCTTTTTGGCCCCGGGTGCATAGGTCTTCAATGTACCCGTCACGCGGTCGTCAAAGCGCATGCCGAAAGCCAGGATCAAATCTGAGTTCTGGATGGCCATGTTCGCATACGCTTCGCCATGCATGCCCATCATCCCCAGTGCCAGAGGGTGCGAAGCCGGAAACGCACCCAGGCCCAGCAGCGTACATGCCACAGGCGTCTGAGTCTTCACCGCGAATTGCATCAATTCCTCTTCAGCCTTCGACATCAGAACCCCGTGACCGCACAGGATCACAGGCTTCTCCGCTTTCTCGATCAGCTTCACCGCTTCATCCAGCAGATTGCGCGGCGCGTGCGAAACAGGCTGATAGCCAGGCAGTTTCACTTCTTCAGGGTAGACAAACTCGGTCTGTTCGATCTGGGCGTTCTTACAGATATCGATCAGCACAGGACCGGGCCGTCCGCTGCGCGCAATGTAAAACGCCTCGCGCACGACTTCTGCGATTTCGTTGGCGCGCATCACAAGATAGTTGTGCTTCGTGATCGGCAGCGTGATACCCGTTACATCCACTTCCTGGAACGCGTCGCCGCCGACCAGGTGCGCGTGGACCTGTCCGGTGATGAAAACTACCGGCACCGAATCCATCATCGCTGTGGCAATACCTGTCACGAGATTCGTCGCGCCGGGTCCGGAGGTAGCCATGGCAACACCGACCCTGCCCGAAGCCCGCGCGTATCCATCTGCCATGTGCGCGGCGCCCTGCTCATGCCTCACCAGCACGTGATGAATGGGATAGTTCAACATCGCGTCATAGAGCGGCATGTTGGCACCGCCCGGATAGCCGAAAACGACCTCCACGCCTTCGCGCACCAGACACTCCCACAGGATTTCTGCACCTTTTTTCTTCATAATGGCTCCTTATCATTTCGTCATTGCGAGGCAGCCCATCGGGCGACCGAAGCAATCTCACTTATTGTGCGAGAGATTGCTTCGTCGGGAAAAGCACCCTCCTCGCAATGACGTTAACTCTGCAGCACCGCGCCCGTATCTGCGCTGGTGACAAAATACGAATAGCGCTTCAACCATTTGGAGGTTGTTTTGGATTGGAAAGGAGGCAGCGCCGACAGCCGGTCCTGGATCTCCTCAGCGCTCAAACGGACCTCGAGCCGGCGCGCCGTCAAATCGATCGCGATCAGATCCCCGGCCTGGAGCGCGGCAATCGGTCCGCGCGCCGCAGCTTCCGGCGAGACGTGACCGATACAGGCCCCGCGCGTCCCGCCGCTGAAGCGGCCATCGGTGATCAGTGCAACTTTGTCGCCGAGCCCCTGCCCCATGATCGCGGACGTGGGCGACAGCATCTCCTGCATCCCGGGCCCACCCTTCGGACCTTCGTAACGCACCACGACACAATCTCCCGCATTGACCTTGCCAGCCAGGATGCCGGCCATGGCTTCTTCCTGTGACTCGAAGATCACCGCAGGTCCTTCGAACTTCATCATCGCTTCACTGACGCCGCCGACTTTCACCACCGCACCCTTCGGAGCAAGATTACCGAACAGGATAGCCAGCCCGCCGCGCCTGGAATAGGCATTCTCATTACGTCGGATCACTTCTTCGTCTTTGATATCCATGCCTTGAATTGATTCCCCCAAAGTCATTCCACTGACAGTCAACCGGTCAAAATGCAGCATGCCTGTCCCCCACTGGATCTCGTTCAATATCGCCGGGATCCCGCCCGCCCGATGGACATCTTCCATGTGCCACTTGCCGGCCGGGCTCACCTTGCAGATGTGCGGCACCTTGTCTGCCACCGCGTTGATGCGCTCCAGCGGATAGTCCACGCCGGCTTCGTTTGCCAGGGCCAGCGTGTGCAGCACGGTGTTCGTCGAGCCGCCCATGGCCATATCGAGGGCAAACGCGTCATCGATCGCTTCGGCAGTGACCACGTCGCGCGGCTTGATGTCGCGCTCGAGCAGGGTCATGATCTGCGTCGCGGCTGTCTTCGCCAATGCTTCGCGTTCCGGAGTCTTCGCTAGTGCTGACCCATTGAACGGCAGCGCCAGACCGATCACTTCCATCAGGCAGTTCATCGAGTTAGCGGTGAACATTCCGGAACACGATCCGCAGGACGGGCAGGCAAATCTTTCCAAAGTTGTCAGACGTTTTTCATCGATCTTTCCGGCTGAATATGCCCCCACGCCCTCAAATACTGAAATCAAATCGATCGTTTCCCCTTCGGGAGTCTGCCCCGCGGCCATCGGTCCGCCGGAGACAAAAATCGTCGGGATATTTACTCTCATGGCCGCGAGCAGCATACCCGGCACGATCTTGTCGCAGTTCGGGATGCAGACCATCGCGTCGAACCGGTGGGCTTCGATCATCGTTTCCACGCAGTCGGCGATCAGCTCGCGGGAAGGCAGCGAGTACTTCATCCCCAAGTGGCCCATCGCGATACCGTCATCCACGCCGATGGTATTGAACTCGAACGGTACTCCGCCCGCCGAGCGAACAGCTTCTTTTATGAGTTTGCCGAAATCCTGCAAATGGACATGCCCGGGAACAACATCGACATAGGAATTAACGATGGCAACAAACGGTTTATCGAAATCCTCTTCCCTGACCCCCGTAGCACGCAGCAAGGCACGATGTGGCGCTTTTTCGTATCCCTTTTTGACTGTGTCGGATCGCATAACTCTTTTCCTTCGATGAACAGGTATAAAAAGAGCCGCCCATGGTTAGGGCGGCTCTTTGGGTTTACCTAGGTGTGGTTATCTCACTCTCACCTTTGCCATCCTAACCGAAATTAGATCCTTAATAATAAGGACCACAACAAGGATGACGATAAGGGAGAGACTGAAGATTGGGTTCATTCTGGTTTTAGGTATTTCGCCCGATTATAGGCTTAATCCAAAATAAGTCAAGCCCC
>JBAVVF010000318.1:0-4869 GCA_049697155.1 Anaerolineales bacterium | reverse complement strand
CCTGCGTTTCAAGGTACAAAATCCAAAAGCACGTTGAGTGCCTTGAGGTTCTGCTCGAAATCGGTCCTTTTGTGCGTGCTCAATTCCATATCCACCGCCGCGCCGACACCATTCTCAACCGCCCAGTCGGCCAGAGTGCCTGTGTATACACAGCCCGTATCGATGGGTGGATAGGGATAACTTGTTGCTTTGGCCAGTGCCTTGGCCAATCGCTTCGAGTCTGCGGTCCATGGAACGCCGCCCGGGAAGACGCCCAGCGCAGCGCTATGATAACTGATCAGTGCATCGATCTTTCGACTGCCAATGAAACCCATGACCGAGCGCGTCTCCGGCTCCGAGCCGGCGTACAGCCCTCCCGTCGTGGGGCGATAGATCCAGCAGCCGTCCCGGTCCCATTCCGCGATCCAGTTGTCAGTGGGAAAGTTGCGGTTCAGGTCCACGCCGTTGTTGTTGACACGCCCGTCCACTCCGTCGTCGCGGGCTTCACCATCGGGGTTCATATTGCGGATGATGTGCAACGTTACATCGGTGGGAATGGCGCCCGGATTCTCGTTGATATACGTGATCAGTTCGTTGGCCAGTGCAATGGTATTGCCTTCGTATCCGCCATGAATGCCTGCCACGATGAGATATTCCTTTTCTCCAGCGCCAAAGGTGTACGCTTCAATGGGACGCCCGGCCAGCGAAAAGCCAATGATTGCCGGTCGCGGCCCATCCGCCACGACAAAGGGCGTAGGCGTATAGAAAACCGGAGGCGTATAAAACGGATTGGGGGTCAGCGTCGGCAGAAAGTAGCTTGTGGGCGGGATTTTTCTCGTTTCTGCGAGGCGGGCCGTTGCGATCGGTTCGTGGGCGGCCGAGGCGCGCAGGCTCGATGTGTACAATATCGAGACGATCAAAATTCCAATCAGGGCCAATCCGTTGCACCCCCAGATCAGATAAACCCACGCATGCCGGGACTGCCTGCGGCGCGGCATCTATTCGCTCTCCATGGCGCGGCGGCGCAGCCAGTCCAGTGCCAGGTTGACAGACCAGCGCGCCAGGCTGCGCGGCGGCCCGCCATAGGTAATGCGATGGGTCTTTTCGCCTTTCGGCGTGATCAGGGCCATTTCGGCGGCCCGCTCTTCGAGATACATGGCGACGCCCAGCGCGGCATCCGCGTTGGCATCCGCCCGGGCGGCCCGCAGCCCGGCCAGCAGAGTGTCAGACGTCAGGCGCCCGTTCGCAGGCTCCGGCAGCGAAACCGTGTGAGGGATCTTGCGGGCCAGCAGCCCGTCGAGCCCCGCCTCGACACCAACCAGCTTCCAGCCGCGTTTTGCCACGGCGTTCAGGACGACCTCCTCCAGCCGGTCCTCATCCGCGCCGAAGATCACGTCTCCCAGCCGCTCCCGGATCTGGCGCTCGATGTCTGCGATCATCCGGTCCGCTTCGGCTTCATTCTCCGCCTTGGCTGCAATGCGGATATCGACCACGCCCGTATGTGCGGCCAGCCCAACCGTCGGGTTGCTCAGTTTTTCAAGGTCGTCGATCTTTTCATCGATCATGCCTTCGCCCAGTCCCGAGCAGTGCAGGGCCCGGATCTTGATGATCTCGTTCAGGTCAAATCGTTTTTGCAGGTACGGGATGATCGATTCGTGCAGGATGTGTTCCATCTCGTTCGGGACGCCCGGTAAGGATGCAACGGCGTTCTGTTCCGTTTCGACGATGAAACACGGCGCCGTGCCGACCGGGTTGGGAATCGCGAGCGAGCCTTTCGGGATGTAGGCCTGCCGCTTTTGATTCTCGGAGGGCTTGCGTCCATACCGTGAGATGATCGCAACGATCTGCTCCCACAGGTCTTCCCGAAATTCGAGCTCAAGCCCGGCCGCCCGGGCAACCGCCTCACGGGTGGGATCGTCGACGGTGGGACCCAGTCCGCCGGTCGTGATGACGATCTCGGCCCGCTGCATCGAGTTGTGGATCGCTTCGGCGATCCTTTCGGTGTTATCGCCGATGGTGGTGGTGCGGTAAATGTTCACGCCCATGCCGCGCAAAGTCCGGGCGATGTAGCGTGTGTTGGTGTCGACGATCTCGCCCAGTAATATTTCCGTTCCGATCGTAATAATCTCTGCGGAAGGCATATGCGGAATGATTCTCTTAGCCACTGAGAACACAGAGCTCTCAGAGCTTTTTTCAAACTCTCTGTGCTCTCTGTGGCTGATCTAAACCACATTGTACTCGGTTATCAATCTTCCTTCCGCGAAGCGTGCCAGATCGAGCATGGAGACATCCATGGTCGAGAACCTTCCGTCCGTTATGTATTCGGTCATCAGTTTCCCGGCGATGGGTCCATGCATGAAGCCGTGGCCTGAGAAACCTGCACAAATGCTGAACCCTTTGACGTGGCTGCCGCCAAAGATCGGGTGGGCATCCGGGGTGACTTCGTACAACCCGGCCCAATGGGAGGCGCGGCTCGCTCGCTCGAGCAGGGGCATGCGCTCCATGGCCGCTTCGAAATTGACCATCTCGAACTCTTCGTCCACGTTCTGATCGAAGCCCGGTTTCTCAGCCTGGTTACTCATGCCGATTAGCAGGCCTTCGCCTTCGCGATGGAAATAAAGCGACTGCGCAAAGTCGATCACGAACGGAAAGTCCTCCGGAACTTCCTTCAGCGGATCGGTCGTAAACATCTGCCTTCGGATGGGGACGATCGGGATTTCGACTCCGGCCATCTGGCCGATCAGACCTGCCCAGGGTCCGGCCGTGTTCAGGACGGTGCGGGTCTGGATCAGGCCCTGAGTTGTTTCCACGGCTTCGATCTGGTCCCCGCTGAGGCGGATTCCCGTCACTTCCGCGCGGGTGAGGGCCTTCGCTCCCAATTTTTGCGCCGCGCTGACGTAACCCGCCACGACGCTGTTGGGGTCGGCCAGGCCATCCTTCGGATTCCATGTCCCGAGGATGGCATCCTCGAACTTCATCAGCGGCAGGCGGGCGCGGATTTCCTCCGGACTCAGTAGTTGAGTCTGCACACCCAGGCGGTTCTGCATCTGGACGTTGTGCCTGAAGGTATCAGCATCCTTTTCATTCGTCGCCACGAGCAGGTATCCGCACTGACGGTAGCTCACGTCCTGACCGATCTCCTCCCTGAAGCGCTCGATCATCGGCAGGCTCTCGAGCGAGAGCTTGACGTTGATCTCGGTCGAGAACTGGTAGCGGATGCCGCCCGCGCAGCGGCCGGTCGCGCCGGTGCCGAAGAACTCCTCCTTTTCGAGCAATACAACGTTCTTGATTCCACACTTTGCGAGATGGTATGCCGCGCTGGCGCCCATCACGCCGCCCCCGATGATTACGATGTCAGCAGTTGTTGGGGTATCCATTTGTCCTCTTTTGGAGTCCGGCAGTTTGCTGCCGCAAATCAGGAGCAAGCTCCTGGACTCCATAATTAAAATACTACTTCCTGACCAATGTTCATTTTACGCGCGTTGTTCAATGCAACCTGCGCGGCCAGGGCATCCTGCACGGCGATGCCCACCGACTTGAAGCAGGTAATTTCAGCCTCAGACTGCCTGCCGGGTATTTTCCCCAGCACGACCTCGCCCAGTTCGCCGCAAATGTGAGATTCGTCGAACAAGCCTGCGCGGATGGGTTGGATGAGGTCGCCGGCTTCGGCCAGCGAGGCAGAGCGCGAGTCGACGAAGATTCGCGCGCGCTGGAGTGTCTCTGCCGGGACTTCCTGCATCTCCGGAGTGTAGGCACCGACCGCGGAGATGTGCGTCCCTGGTTTGAGATTTTCGTCATCGAAGACGGGTTTTACAGATGTCGTTGCCGTGCAGATGATGTCGGCGTTTTCGATGGCTTCCCGGGCGGTCTGCGCCACGCGAATGTCTCTTGGGATCGGGCCTTGGCCTTTCATCTCTTCTGCAAAGGCTCCGGATTTCTCTTTCTCCGCGTCGAAGATCAATGCCGTCTCGATTGTGCGTGCGGTGCAGGCGGCTTCGAGCTGGGTGCGTCCCTGGGCCCCCGCGCCGAAGATTGCGGCGATTTTACTGTCTTTGCGGGCCAGCAGATCAATGGCTGCGCCGCCGGCCGCGCCGGTCCGGATGGCGGTCAGGGAGCTGCCTTCGAGCAGGGCGAGGGCCCGGCCCGTTTCCGGGTCGAGGACGAGCACCGCGGCCTGGATGTAGGCGAGTCCGCGGGCGGGGTTGCGCGGGAACAGCGAAACAACTTTGATGGCCAGGGCCTGATCGTCCGCGGACCGGACGAAGGCCGGCATGAAGAGGCTCAGAGCTTCGCTGTTCGGGATGGGGAGGCGCGTCCGGAGCGGCACCACAGCCGTCCCGTCGGAAAGGGCGGCAAAGGCGCTTTTCATCGCCTCGATTGCCTCGTTCATCGGCAGTGCCTTGCGGACATCTGCCGCGTTCAGAACCAGCATATGATCCTCGCTTGATCAGTCATTTGGGTCACAACCTTCAGGCTTCTGCCAGTGATCGGTGATGGCGGCCTCCGTATTGGGAGGCCGGCAGGAAAGCCAGGGCTGATCGATCAGGTTGGCGGCCCGCAGTCCCTGCGAACAGGGATCGTCCACTTCCGAGAGGACGAGAGCGCCATCCTCCAGCCTCCAGGTATAGATGCCTGTCTCCCAGTTGCAGTAGGGATCGTTGAAAAGATAAAGCTGATCCCCGGAAACCGCGTAGGAACCCAGACTGCGCCAGCCATTCAGCGTGTAATAAATTCGAAATGTACCCTGGCTGAGGCTGAGCTTCCACAGACCGCCCTCCAAAGCATAGTCGGGACAGCGCTTGCAGGGGAAAGGCGTTGCAAGGCGTGGATTGATCTTCACATACGTGGCATCCAGGACCGTTGGTTCCTCGGGAGGCAGAGGGGTTGTCC
>JBAVVF010000317.1:0-8422 GCA_049697155.1 Anaerolineales bacterium | reverse complement strand
GCATGCCCACACGAGCGAAGGCATGCTGCAGGTGGAGCTGGCACAGTACGAGTACTATCTGCCGCGCCTGACCGGCCAGTGGACACATCTGGAGCGGCAGGCGGGCGGCGGCGGCGGACGGGCCGGTTCGACCGGCGGGGTAGGCTTGCGCGGCCCCGGCGAGACCCAGCTGGAAGTGGACAAGCGCGTCATCCGCAAGCGCATCTCGCACCTCAAAAAGGAGCTGGAAAAGGTCAGCGCACATCGCGAGCGCTACCGCTCCCAGCGCAAACGCTCCCGCATCCCAACCGTTGCACTGGTCGGGTATACCAACGCGGGCAAGTCGACGCTGTTGAACAAGATCGCAAAGTCGGATGTGTACGTCGCCGATCAGTTATTTGCCACCCTCGACCCGACGACCCGCCGCGTCGAGTTGCCGGGCGGCTATCAGGCTCTCATTACAGACACGGTGGGATTCATTCAAAAACTGCCGACCAGCCTCATCGAATCATTTCACGCGACGCTGGAGGAGATCGTCGAAGCCGATCTGCTTTTGCACGTCGTCGATATTTCACATCCCAACGCGTTGAACCAATTCGAATCGGTCCAGCAGACGCTCGAAGAGCTCGGCGCACATCACATCCCCATTGTCACCGCGTTGAACAAGATGGACCAGCTGCGCGACCCCGAGTCCGCCAGGGAGATCGTGAGCCGCTTTTCGAAGGCAGTCACCATCTCGGCCCTGAACGGCAACGGCATCAAGGAACTTCTGGCAGTCATCCAGCAGGAGCTCTACGAAACCTACACGCCGATCCACGTGCGTCTCCCCTACCAGCAGGGCGCGCTGATCTCGCTATTCCACGAAGCAGGACAGGTCGAGCGGATCGAACATGGGCGCGGCGGCGTCGTCATGCAGGGACGCATCCCCGGGCGGCTGGTGGCACAGTTCAGCGACTGGCAGGTCGGCGCAAATCATCACGAAACCCAGGAAGAAGAAGAGGAAGAACTATGAAATGGCTTTCGAAGCTGATCGATGACGCATCAAACTATTTCGCACATCGCAAGGGCCTGTTGCCATTCATCGGCATTGTGCTGATCGTGATCAACTTCATCTTGCCGTTCATCCTGGGGTTTGACAATGTGATTACAGCCAGTGATTTCTTCCTGCATTTGGGCGTGATCGTCGCCATCTTCGGCTTGATGCTGGCATGGGCGTTGTAGTCAGGTAGTTGGATAGTCTGATAATCGTTGAATGACTGGTCAACTATTCAGTTTGGCTACACGCTCACCTGACCATCGGACTTCCTCAACTTCAGCCATCTCCCCCAGCAACAATGGCAGCAGGACTCGAAGAGCATCGGGATTGCCAGACGTATAAAACCGGACAGCGCCCATCGACCCAGACCTGTTTCTCAGCCTCCGCGCTTCGAGCAGACGCCTGGTCTGCCGCGCCACTGCCGGAGCCGGATCGATCACCCGCACGTCTTCCCCCACGATCTGCTGAATCAGCGGAATCACAAACGGATAGTGGGTACATCCCAACACAACTGTATCAATATTCTTTTCGAGCATTGGCAGGAGCGCGTCCTCCAGAATCCTGCGCGTCTGTTCCCCGTTTAGGTTTCCGGACTCGATCTGCTGCACCAATCCGGGACAGGTATCCTGGAACAACTCCACCCCATTCGCAAATCGCTCGACCACCGAAGCATACAGCGCGCCCTGGAAGGTCGCAGGTGTTGCCAGCACGCCAACCTTGCCCGTATGGGTATATTCCGCGGCCGGCTTGACCGCCGGCTCCATGCCCACGAATTGCACATCGGGAAACGTCTGGCGCAAATACTTCAGCGCCGCGGCGGAGGCGGTATTGCAGGCCACGACAATGATCTTCGCGCCCTGCTCCAGCAGAAAGCGCGTGATCGCCTCCGAGAAGCTTTGGATCTGCTCCATGGTGCGCGAGCCATACGGGACGTGCCCCTGGTCGCCGAAATAGATGACCGACTCTTCGGGCATCTGCTCCCGGATGGCGCGCAGGACGGAGATCCCGCCGATGCCGGAGTCGAAGATGCCGATGGGAGAAGCTGCACGGAAAGACATTTCGATATTGTTCGCTTTTTACAGGTTGGAAGTGTTATTCCCCCGCCGCCTCGACAAACTTCCTGAACAGATTTCTCGTCGACTCCTGATCCGTCAGCCACTCGGGATGCCATTGGACGGCAAGACCGAAAGGATGATCGGGCAGTTCGATCGCCTCCACCAACCCATCCGGCGCAGACCCGGCTACACGCAAAGAGGACGCGACGTCCTTGAGTCCCTGGTGGTGGAGGCTGTTGACGTTGATGATCGGCTCGCCCAGAATCTTCGCGGTATGTGTCCCCTCTTCAATTTTGACCTCGTGCACGAGGACGGTCCGCATGTTGCCGGGATACGAATGATCGAGCGCGCCCGGCAGTTGGTCGGGGATGTGGGTGTACAGATTCCCGCCGAGGGCCACGTTCACCACCTGGCAGCCGCGGCAGATGCCGAGGAACGGTTTGCCGTCCGAAGCGGCGGACCGAGCCATGTTCAGTTCGATGGCATCCCGCGCCAGGTCCACGTCGTCGATGCGCGGATGCGGATTGCCGGGAGAATAACGCAGGTCGATGTCTCCGCCGCCGGAGAAGAGGATCCCGTCGAGGCGAGAGTAGAGCGCCTCCCAACCATCCTCCGCGATCAGCGATGGGATCAGGACCGGCACCCCGCCCGCCTGGATCAGGGCATTCACATAAGACTGCATCAGCATGATGGTCGGCTGGCCATTTGCATTCCTGGATTGGTTGGTGGTAATTCCAATGACTGGTTGCATGCCTGTATTGTAAAACAAAAAAAGACCCTAAGGCTTGAAAACCTTAGGGTCTGGCCTATACAATTAGTCGAACTTCTGCTTGAGGCGGGCCGATTTGCCCGTGCGCTGGCGCATGAAATAGAGCTGCGCCCGGCGGACCTGGCTGTGACGCTCGACCACGACCTTGTCGATACGCGGGGAGCGGAGCAGGAACGTGCGCTCGACTCCGATACCGTTGGAAGCCATGCGGCGCACGGTAATGGACTGGTCGTTGCCGCCCTTGCGCGTACGGATAATGGTGCCCTTGAACTCCTGAATACGTTCGCGCTCGCCTTCCTTGATCTTGACGTGCACGCTGACGTTATCGCCAGATTTCAGAGTGGGGATTTTTTCGTTCTGTTTGGCTTCGAGAGCCTTGATAATGTCTGCCATTGTCTTTCTTCCTTCGTATGATTTCTTTTACCGCTTCCTGATAGATTACTAAACTTTTGGTTTAGATGTTACCGCGGTACTGTGTTGAGCGACGGCGGATTATAGCACGCATTTTCCATATTCACAAGCCAAAACCGGGCGAAATAGCCACAGAGTTCACAGAGACTGCTGAGTTTTTGGAATCTTTTCTCAAGATCTCTGTGTTCTCTGTGACTAGGTTATTTGTATCTCCGTATCGCCAGCACGGCGTTGTGCCCGCCGAAGCCAAAGGCATTGCTGATCGCCAGGTCGATCTTCTTCTCGCGCGCCTCGTTCGGAACGTAATCCAGGTCACATTCGGGATCGGGCGTCTCGTAGTGAATGGTCGGCGGCAGGATGCCATCGCGGACTGCCTGCACGCAGAAGATTGCTTCCAGCGCCCCGGTCGCGCCCATCATGTGCCCCGTCATGGATTTGGTCGAGGAGATCGGGATTTGATAAGCCTTCGCGCCAAATGCTTTTTTGACAGCCCGTGTCTCCGCCTGGTCGTTCAGTGACGTGCCTGTGCCATGGGCATTGATGTAACCAAGATCATCCACCGAGGCCCTGGCAGCATCCAAAGCCATACACATGGCGGCCGAACCGCCCGCGCCGTCCTCGTGAGGAGCCGTGACGTGAAAAGCATCCGAGGTCGCGCCGTACCCGGCCAGCTCCGCCAGGATGTTCGCGCCGCGCGCTTTCGCATGCGATTCGGTCTCCAGCACGAGCACCGCCGCGCCCTCGCCCATCACCAGTCCGTCCCGGTTCTTATCAAAGGGTTGAGGGGCCATCGAATAATCCTCGTTGCGGCGTGACATCGCGCCCACGCGGTCGAACGCGG
Source organism: Anaerolineales bacterium (assembly GCA_049697155.1). Taxonomy (GTDB): domain Bacteria; phylum Chloroflexota; class Anaerolineae; order Anaerolineales; family Villigracilaceae; genus Defluviilinea. The sequence continues at coordinate 4,331 of JBAVVF010000317.1, read as the reverse complement.
CCACGCCGGTCGAACAGACGGTCATTTCGGCGGCGCCTGTGACCGCGGCGTCGATCATGCCGGCCTTCAGCATCAGCCAGGCCGTGCCGATCCCATCCGCGCCCGAGGCGCAGGCCGAAGCCACCGAAAAGCAGGGCCCCTTGATCTGATAATCGATTGCGATCATGCCCGCCGCGCCGTTCGGCATCAGCATTGGGATCAGGAACGGGCTGACCCGGCGCGGGCCCTCCGTGTGGTTCGTGATGACTGCATCCTGCAGGGACTTAAGTCCCCCGATCGCCGACGAAACCAGGACGCCGATCCTGCCGGAATTCGACTCTGTAATTTCAAGGCCCGAGCTTGCAATTGCATCTTTTGCCGCGGCAATCCCCAGCTGTTCGAAGCGATCCCGCCGCCGCGCCTCTTTCGGGTCCATGTACCGGTCAGGCTCGAACCCTTTGACTTCCGCGGCAAAATGGACGTTCAAAGGTGAGGAATCAAATAATGTAATCGGTCCCACGCCCGAAACGCCATTGATCGCATTTTTCCAGCTTTCCTGCACCGTCAATCCCAGCGGATTAACAGTCCCCATCCCAGTGATAACGACTCGCTCCATTCATTCCTCGCAGTGAAACAAATTATGGACTTTGCTGTATAGGAAACCCCCAAGGTGCCTTCGAGTCACGCCGCGCCCGCAGCCGAAAGCGCCTCCGTTTCGAGGCGTCTATTCAACTTCGACCTTTGACTACTCCCCGGCCTTCGGGAAATAGTCCCCTTCCACCCAGAACTCGCCGCCCGGGCTGACTTCCTTCTTCCAGATCGGAACGATCTCCTTCAAACGATCGATCCCGTAGCGCGCGGCTTCGAAAACCCCGGTATCCCGGTGCGCGGCAGTACAGGCGATCAGAACGGTGGGTGTCTTCGGGTAGAGCTTGCCGATCCGCTGGACAATGGCAATCCCCTCGACAACGGGCCAGCGTGCCCGGATCTCCTCGGCCACCTGCTTCATCTTGGATTCCGCCATGGGAATATACGCTTCGTATTCGAGATACTCGGTCTCGTGTGCCTCGCCGCGGCGGGTTTCGCCGCGCACCATGCCTGTGAAAATGGCTGCTGCGCCTGTACTGGTCAACGTGATCCTGGCCAGAAGATCGTTCAGATCGATTTCATCTTCGGTGATGGAGAAAATGGTTGGGAATTCCATGTTGTTTTTGTAGGGGCGAGGTCACCTCGCCCAGGGCGGGAAGACCCCGCCCCTGCGAATCATCCTCCCGACACCGGCGGGAACATTGCCAGCTCCGCGTCCGGCGGAATGACCGCCTCATCAAACGCGTATTCGCGGTTGACCGTGATGATCACGCTCGACATCGACTCCCTGAGATTCGGATATTCGTTCGAGATCTTTTCCTTCAAACCCTGGACCGTCAGATCGGCGGGAATTTCCAACTCGATGGATTTCGCTCCGGCCCGGTCGCGCAGGGTGGCAAACAACAGCAATTTTACACGGTTCATAAATTCCTATATCCAGACGTCATTGGCGGCAGTTCTTTCATTGACGACCTCACCGGTGTTAACCGTACCCGCCGGTTCGACCAGCAGGAGGTGACATTCCTCTTTGGCGACTGGCTTATGCTCCAGTCCTTTGGGCACGACGAACATCTCGCCTTCATTCAACACGACACTTCCGTCGCGGAATTGAATTTCAAATTGACCTTTCAGCACGATGAACACTTCGTCTGTTTCAGGATGATCGTGCCAGATGAACTCTCCCTGTATTTTGACAACTTTGAAGTGATAGTCGTTCATTTGGGCGACATTTTTGGGCGACCAGTACTCGGAGAATTGCGCAAGTTTATCTCGAAAGTTAATGGACCGGTAATTCATTATGCCTCACAGATAATTACGGAGTTCAGAACCTGACCAGCAAGCTGGTCGACTCCATATTTTATTCGTTCACCACATCACCGCTTTGACCGCCATGCTTTTCGATCAGGCGGATATTCTGGATCCGCATCGTCTTCTCGGCGGCTTTTGCCATGTCGTACACCGTCAGGGCCGCAACCGAGACCGCGGTCAGTGCTTCCATTTCGACGCCGGTCCTGCCGATCGTCTTGGCCGTGGCCGTAATGATCACACCCGGGAGGGAGTCGTCGAGGGCCAAATCCACGTCCACTTTGGTGAGCGGCAGAGGATGACATAAGGGGATCAGTTCGGAGGTCCGTTTGGAGGCGCTGATCCCGGCGATCTGCGCCACGGTCAGCACGTCGCCTTTCTTGATCTGGCCCGCACGAATCAGGTCGAGGGTCGCTTTTTTCATGTGGACTTCACCGCGGGCGATGGCAATCCGTTCGGTATCGGGCTTGTGACCCACGTCCACCATGCGGGCCCGTCCCTGCTCATCGAGGTGAGTAAGCTTCTTTGGCATGTCAAAATTATACCCGCGCCTGTCATTGCGAGCACTTCGACAGGCTCAGTGTAAACTCCACGACGCAATCTCATTCTCACTATCATATTTGAGATTGCGTCGTCGTGGCGTAAAAACGCCACTCCTCGCAATGACGGATTACTGTATAATTCCTTGCCTATGGATAACCTGCTGGGCCGCCAGCTCAATTACAGTGTCCGGATACCGGTCTATGAGGGTCCGCTCGATCTGCTGCTCAACCTGATCGAGCACGCCGAGCTGGACATTACCTCGGTTTCGCTGGCCACCGTGACGGACCAATATCTGACCTACATCAAGGATCTCGAGCGGGTCAATGCGGACGAACTTTCCGCGTTCCTGGTGATTGCGGCGAAACTATTACAGATCAAATCGGAGGCGCTGCTCCCCCGCCCGCCCGCGCACGCCGCCAGCGAGGAGGATCTCGGCCACTCATTGGTCGACCAGTTGAAACTGTACAAACGTTTTAAAGAGATCGGCGGCTGGTTGAACGAGCGCCAGGAAGCGAACCTGCGCACTTTCCTGCGCATCGCGCCTCCACCCAAAGTCGAACCAAAGCTCGATCTTTCGAATCTGACGCTCGAGAAGCTGATTAAAGCGGCGGAGGAGGCCTTTGCAAAGGAGAGCCGCAAGCAGCCGCTGGGCATGATCATCGCAGCACCGCGCGTTACGATCCGCGAAAAGATCGATCTGATCGCCAAATTGATGAAGGAAGTGGAGCATTCAACCTTCCGGGCACTGCTCGATCAGGGCGCCTCGCGGCTGGAGATCGTGGTCACGTTTCTGGCGATGCTGGAGCTGGTGAAGCGCTACCGCATCCAGGCCCACCAGGAGGGTCTGTTCAGCGATATTGAGATCGACCGCATGGAGGAATGGAAAGACGACGAAGAGATCGATATCGAGTTTGAATAATTCGAGGCGCGATCAACTCTTGGCGCTTGGCTCAGTAATTCGATCAGGCAGGTTGGGTCTGATCGTTTTTGTTTTGTAGCGGTTCGTCAGCCACAGAGAGATCAAGGCGCCCAGGTTATCGAAAATCAGCACATCCCACAGCGACGGATGCCGGCTGGGTACCAGGGACTGGTGCCATTCATCACTCACTGCATAAAGCACCGTCAGAAGCCACGCCAGCCAGCGTTTGTCCGACCTGAAATCAAAGGCGCGCCAGTATGACCAGGCGAGCATTGCATAGCCCATGATGTGCCCGCCTTTCTTAACTGCCCGGTCCGCCCAATCGAAGTTCGGTAAGTCAGCGGAAGTCCGGGCCGAGAAAAGGAATATGAGCAGCATCACCAGCAAGGCCGGAAGCCAACGGGCTAAACTCTGAAGCGATTTGAACATGGACAGGATTAAACCACAAAGCGGACAGGTCAATCAAAACGAAGTTCTCCTGCGAGACAATGGCGCATGGCTCCATTTTGCCGATCCGCATCAAGTGATCGCAGCGGATAACGTGGGGGATGTCCTGCCGGCGCTGCGCGAGGTGGAACGACTCGTCGAGTCCAATGGCTGGACCGCGGCGGGCTTCCTTAGCTATGAGGCCGCGCCTGCGTTTGATTCCGCGTTTCAGACTCAGCCGGCAGCCGGATTCCCGTACCTGTGGTTTGGCCTCTACCCGGAGCCGCGCCTGCTCGAATTGCCGGAGCCGCGCCATCCGAAGAGAATCCTGGACTGGCGCCCGTCAGTGGACCGGCAGGTCTACAACTCTGCGCTCGACCAGATCAAGGTGCAGATCGCTGCAGGGAAAACCTACCAGGTCAACTACACCATGCGCCTGCGGGCTGATTTCACCAGGAGCGCCTGGGATTTCTTTCTGCATCTTGTCCAGGGCCAAAACAGCCACGCGGCCTACCTGGACATCGGCCAGTATGTGATTTGTTCGGCGTCACCGGAACTATTCTTTCAACTG
>JBAVVF010000316.1:0-2686 GCA_049697155.1 Anaerolineales bacterium | reverse complement strand
CTTGTACTCCTGTTGGTCAAAATCTTTATTAGTGGCACAATTGGTGATCAATATCTTGTTTTTGCCTTCGCAGTAGGCATACTCTTGATCGAGACTCTGCTATTGATCAGGGTCTGGAAGGGAGTTTTTTCGGATATCCCTGCCTGGCTTATTCTGCCGTGCATCCTCGTGGTGGGATTGGTCAGCCCCTTCGGGTGGATGCTCAGTCTGACATCCATCCACCACGCATCCATTCTGGGAGGACAGTTCTTTTTTCTTGCCGGATTGTATACAATCTCCACTGCATTTCTGGACGATTCATCGATCTCAAAAAGAGGACTTTTCATTACTGGGATCCTCTGGATTTGTGCAATCGGCTCGAGAATCGCCCAGCTTGCACCGGTTGGCTTCATGGTGATTTTGACGCTGGGCTGGATAATCAACAAACATCGTGGACAATATTTTTTGTCGAGGACCTTCCCGCTCTTCGTCTCGATCGGGCTTCCGATGTTCATTGGAGCAGTCTGCCTGGGATGGTATAACTGGGCACGGTTTGACTCGGTATTCGAAATGGGAACGACCTATGCACTTTCAGGTCCTAACCTTCAGAAGCATCAAAACGAATTATTTTCAGCTCAATATATTCCCAACAATATATATAACTATTTTTTGTTAAAGCCGGACTTTAAAAAGAAGTTTCCTTTCCTGGGACCCATCCACGGGCGACGTGAGCCAATCCTCAAAGCGATCGATATGCCTGATGTCTATTATGTCCAGGAAACGGCAGGTTTGCTTTACATTGCGCCATTTATTCTCTTTGCGATACCAGCATTCATCACTGCCCTTGATTTTCTACGTAGAGGTCCGGCTTTTTTTCGGGAAAGCAGCCCGGATATCCATTTCCGCTGGCTGACCATCAGCCTGCTGGGCTCCTTCCTTTCAAGTCTCCTGTTTTTTCTCATCTTTTTTTGGGTGGGAGTACGATATCAAGCAGATCTCATGCCACCCCTCATTATTTTGAGTGTAATAGGGTTTGGACAAATTTATCGTCACCTCGTCCAAAAAACCACGATAAGAATCCTATATACGGCATTGGGGCTTGTCTTGGCCGCAATTACAATGGTCAATAGTAATCTAATCGCCATTTCAGTAAATTCAGCCCACTACAGGGAATTCAATCCTGAATTGTGGAAACAGCTTACAAGGTTCTTCAACAACCTACTTCATTAAGTCCAAAAAATCGCCCCGTTTGGGGCGATTTTTTATTACGACATTTCTTGTCTACCCGATAGCGCTCGCAGCAACGTGTTTTGATCCGCATACTCCAGGTCGCCGCCGACCGGCAGGCCGCGCGCCAGACGGGTCACTTTGACACCCAAGGGCTCCAGGTGCTGACGCAGGTACAGCGCGGTCGCGTCGCCTTCCATGCTGGGATTGGTCGCCAGGATCACTTCCCTGATCTCGCCTCGGGCCACGCGCGCGATCAGCGGCTTGATCTTCAAATCGTCCGGCCCGATGCCCTCGATGGGCGACAGGACGCCCTGCAGGACGTGATACTTCCCCTGATAACCGCCCGTCCGTTCCAGGGCCAGGACGTCCAGAGCTTCCTCGACGACGCAGACCAGGCTGGCATCCCGCTGGGACGACTCGCAGACTTCGCAGCGCTCGCGCCCCGCTTCGGTGATGTTGAAACATTCCTGGCAGAAGGCCGTGTTGGCTTTCAGGTTGGCCAGCGCGGACGCCAGGTCCTGGGCGATATCCTCGGGCGCGCGCAGGAGATAGAAGGCCAGCCGCGAAGCGGATTTGGGACCGATCCCTGGCAGGCGTTCGAGTCCGTTGATAAGCGATTGAATGGATTCGGGTAATAGCATAGGTGTCAGGTGTCATGTATCAGGTTTCAGGTGCAGAGACTTGACACCTGGAACCTGACACCGGAACACTAGAAAGGCAACCCACCCGCCAGCGGGCCCAGCATCTTTTGCTGGAGTTCGCGCGACTGGTCGAGCGCCATGTTGACCGCGGACAGGACCAGATCCTGCAGCATTTCGGCATCCGCGTCCTTCAACAAGTCGGGGTTGATCTCCACCGACCGGCATTTCTGATCGCCCGTCATGGTGACTTTGATCGCGCCCCCGCCAGCAGTCGCTGTGACGGTTTCCTCGGCAAGCTTGGCCTGTGCTTCGGCCAGCTGCTCCTGCATCTTTTGTAATTGTGCCATCATTCCCCCACCACCCATTTGTGAACCTTTGTTAAATCCTTTAGCCATAAAACACCTCGCTAAGCGATGTTCTCAAAATGCTCTCGACGCCGTCCACCTTCGGCTTTTCAAGGCGGCGTCGATGTTCGCCGAGGACGGCGAACTGAGCGTTGTTATCCTACATATCTACAATCTGTCCGCCATGCTGGATGGCCGCCGCGACCATCCCATCCTGCGGGATGTTCGGCGGGAGCTTGCCTTTGGCAGTCGTCACCACGCAGCGAACGTTCATATGCACACCAAACTCATCTTCGATCAGCTTCTGGATCAGCTCGATCTGCTCGGGCTTGTCGATCTTCGAGATCAGCACGTCGCTGGCCAGGCCCAGGATCAGCGTCGAACCCTGCACATCGATCATCTTTACCGAGTTCAACAATGCGGAAAAGTTCGCCTGTGACTTGGGAAGGGAGGCTGTCAGATGCTTCCAAGCTTTGATCACATCCGCGGCGC
>JBAVVF010000315.1:0-2696 GCA_049697155.1 Anaerolineales bacterium | reverse complement strand
GGCGAAACCTCCCGTCCGCAGCTGCATCGTTTGAAGTCCATTGAAGAGGATGCGGAATCGATCCTGGTCACGCTGACCAATGAGCTTTATGAGCATGTGGAAAGCGATTTTCTGCTGATCCTGGATGATTGTCATCTTCTGGATGATGTGCCGGTCATTTTCTCCCTGCTCAACCGCTTTCTCCAGCTGGTGGATGATAACTGCCACATCCTGCTTTCGTCGCGGACGCTGCCGGCTCTCGATGACGTGACGCTCATGGTTGCACGCGAGCAGGTGGCCGGACTCAGTCATGCCGAGCTGGCGTTCATTCCGCGTGAGGTCCAGGCTTTGTATGCCCAAAACCATCACCAGCACCTGTCGGATGATATTGCCCGCGAGCTGGTGGAACAGACGGGCGGATGGATCACGGGCATGGTACTTTCCAATCTGCCGGGCATGACGCACATTTCAGGCGTGGATACGTTTGCCTATCTTGGGCGTCAGGTGCTCGACCGGCAGCCGGGTCCCGTGCGCGAATTTCTCATGCGGACTTCTCTGCCCGAGGAATTCAATTCGGAGTTCTGCGAGATCGTGCTGGGCCCGCTCCATTCCGAACCTCAAAACTGGTCGGCGCTGATGGGCCTGATCCTCGAGAAGAATCTTTTCGTGCTGCCCCTCGGCGAGGATGGACGCTGGCTTCGTTACCATCCACTCTTCCGCGAGTTTTTGCGGGCCCGCCTGCGGGAGGAACTTCCCCACGAAGTCCAGCCCATGCTGGAACGAATGGTCACGGCGTATGAGAAGGCCGGTGAATGGGAAAAGGCCTACTTTACCTGCAAGCAATTAAACGACCCCGAAGCGCTGGCCGGTGTGATCGAGCGTTCCGGCACTTCGATGCTGCAAACGGCTCTGGCCACGCTGGAAGGCTGGATCAACAGCCTGCCGCCCTCCGTGGTCCGGACCCGCCCCGGATTGATTTCGCTGCAGGGCCCGATCCTGGCCATGCAGGGCAACCTGGCGGAATCCAACGAATGGCTGGACAACGCGGTGACCATTTATCGCAGGAGCCGGGATGTCCCGGGCCTGGCCCTGGCCCTTGCCAGGCGGGCCCAGACGCTGCGCCTGTTGGGCGAGTACCATGCTTCCCTCCGGGATATCGATGAAGCCCTGGAGCTGGCAGAGACCGATCTTTCCCTGCAGCCCCTGTATGCAGAGGCACTGCGCCTCAAAGGTTTGAATCTGTACCGGCTGGGACAGTCGCGCAAGGCCGTTGACGAACTTGAGCACTCCCTCTCCCTCTACACGGAGCTGAAAGAGACCGGCAGTATCCCGATGCTGTTGGCTGAGACGGCCATGGTGCACGCCGCCGTTGGGAATGTTGAATCCGCGAAAACTTCCTATCATCAAACATTGAAGATCCTGCGGGCCGAGAAAAACCTGTATGCCCAGGCAGATACGCTCAACAATCTGGCGGTGCTGTACCAGCAGATCGGTGAGTATGAACTTGCCTCGGAGACCTATGAGAATGGTCTGGTGTGCGCCCGCAGCAGCCATAATCAGCGGGCGGAAGCGCTCATCCTGACCGGTCTCGGCGACCTGTATTCCGAGATCGAGGAGTTCGAAGCCGCCATACAGGCATATGAGCAGGCAGAAGCCATTGCCAGCGGCTTTATTTCCAATTATCTGGTGCTGGCCCGGGCCGGCCTGGCGCTGCAGCAGGGGGATTCGGAGACTGCCGCGCGGATTTTGAGATCGTTCCGCAAGCAGTTGAAGACGAACCCCTCCACTTATGAGCGCGGGCTCTGGGCGCTGCTCGAGGGCCGCAATCATCTCCTCAAACACGAAACCAAGAAGGCGCTTTCTTTCCTGAAGGAAGGCAAGGATTGCTTTGTGCAGGACGGCCGCGAATCCGAAAGCCAGTGGTGCCTGGTCTGGCTGACCGGCGCGTATGAGCAGTCCGGCCAGAGGGAAAGCGCCCGGTCCGAATTCCGTGAATTGCTCGGGATGAGAAACAAGCCCACGCATGCGCTGCTGATCACACTGCGTCAGGCCTTGCCCTGGCTGAAAGGCCTGCAAAGTGACCCCCAGATCGGCCGCAGCCTGACCGGCCTGCTCGATCGGTCGAAAAAATTGAGCGAAAAGATCCTCTCCGTTCGGAGGACCCTGCGCCGGCACGCGCAATCCATCCAGATGCCGGCCGCCAGCCTGCTGATCCGGGCCTTCGGGCGGGCCGAGGTCAGCGTCAACGGGCGCACGATTGCCATGCCCGATTGGCGGACGAAGTCGGTCCGGGATCTGTTCTTCTATTTTCTTTTCAAGCAGGAGGCAGTCACAAAAGAGCAGATCGGTGAGGCTCTCTGGCCGGAGACGAACGATCCACAGGCGTTAAAGAAGCGCTTCAAGGATGAGATTTACCGCCTGCGGCGCGCCGTCGGGCGCAGCGCGATCGTCTTCGACGAGGAATATTATCGTTTCAACCGTGCCCTCGACTACGAATACGATGTCGAAGCCTTCGAATCATACCTGCGGCGCGCCCATAAAGCGAAGGATATCGCTGAAAAGATCAGATGGTATCAAAAAGCGGTGGACCTGGTCCACGGCCCATATCTCAATGAAGTGGACGCCCTGTGGGTGGTCGCCGAGCGGGAACGGCTGGAACAGGTCTATGTTTCGGCGCTCGAGGAGCTGGCCCATCTGTACTTGGACGCCAACCAGCT
>JBAVVF010000314.1:0-2863 GCA_049697155.1 Anaerolineales bacterium | reverse complement strand
CTGACGCCATTCGTATCATCGCTAACGAGATTCGTAGCGCCCGACGTAAAGGCAGTCAGCTGACCATTTCCCGAGATGCTTCCGGAATAAGAGCTTGCATTGCTTTGTTCACCACTGGAGGAGACTGAGATGCGTATTGTCGCGCCGGTCTGGCGATCATGCACGAAGACATCCTCTGCACCGTTCGTATCGCCGGTCACCAGGCTGGTAACATTGGAAGTAAATACCACGAAGCGGCCGTCGCCGGAGAGGGCGAGCCCGCCAAAGTTGGTCCATTCATCGCCGCTCACCTGCGCCCCGCTCGAATCGACCGAGACGCGTGTGGTCTGTCCCAACTGGCGGTCGCGTACGAAGACGTCCATGATGTTATTGGTGTCCCCGCTGACCAGATTGGATGCCATGGAGACAAAAGCCACATAGCGGCCGTCCGCCGAGATGGCGGGAGGATCCTCCGACCAGCTATTCGCCTGGCTCTCATCGTCAGCCACCGAGACGCGCTCCGTGAGTCCGGTCTGGCGGTCGTGTACAAAAACATCCGGCAGGTCGTTTGTATCGCCGCTGACCAGATTGGTGGCCTCCGATGTAAAGGCCACGTAGTTCCCGTCAGCGGAGATCACAGACCTCCGGGAGGGCGCATTCGCCTGGCCTCCGGCCGAATCGACGGAGACGCGGGTGGTATCACCGGGCGCTGCCTGTACGAATCCGCCTGGCAAAGCAGCCACCAGACATGCCAGAGTCAGTATGCGGATGATCGAACGTGTATTGAAAGTGTGTGCCATGAATCTACCCTCCCAACTAGATAGATTTGGTTTGAATTGAGGTTGAGTTCAATTGTTATTCTAGTGGAAGAGTTTGCTATAAAAAGTAGCAACTTAATCGCAAATTTTATCCCCGAAGTTCCGATGATTTGGGCAGGAAAAGAGGCGGAATGGAACTCCGCCTCTTTTCATCAGGGGGTTGTTGTAAAGGTTAAGAACGGTGACCAGTTGCTGGGGCCATGCGATCCGTTGATACGCACGCGCCAGTAGTATGTCTTATTTGCCAGCAGGCTGGTGAGATGAGTATACGTGGAAGAAGTGAGGGTCCTGTTAATGACGAGTGTCCCGAAGCTGGGTGAGGTCGAGACTTGCAGCGTGTAGCTGGTCGCACCGGTTGTGTCGTTCCAGTCAAACGTGGGCAGGCGGCTGATGGCTGTGGCGGCGTTCTCCGGCACTTCAAGGGTGGGCGGGTCATACTTGATGCGTACACTGCGCACTGCCGACCAGGCGCTCGAATGACTCTCTGTCCCGTTGACTATATTCCAGGCGCAGACTCGCCAATAATACGTTGTACCGGCTGCGAGTGGCGCTGTATTGTCCTGTGAGTTACTGAGTCCCGGGAGGCTGTTGTCGTGCATAATGTTGTCGAAAGCGTTGTCAGTTGCAACCTGGATCTGGTAGTGATCGAAGGATGTGCCCGCGGGAACCGTCGAATTGGCCCAGTTGAGGAGTACAGGCGAACTGAGCAATGTGCCGGTGGCCGGACTGCTCAGAACGGGCGTGGTGGGCGGATTGCCGGTCATGAACGTGCGCACCTGCGATGGGGCGCTGGGCCCGTTCGTCCCGGTGGCTTTTACCCGCCAGTAATAAACCTTATTTGCGAGCAGGTCGGCTGCCGGAGTGAGGGATGTCTTCGTGGTGGAGACGCTGATTTTGGTGGCAAATGTCTGGGCCGTCGAATATTCGACGGTATAGCCCGCCGCATCGGGTGCCGGCTCCCAGCGGAAGGTTGGATGGCGGCTGTAAATGGGAACAGCCGGCTCAGGGATCACGCTGCCCGGCGTGAGTGAGGCAGGCGGGGTCAGTGCCGTTCGAAAATAGCGGGAGGCGGACCAGGCGGAGGATTGGCCATCAGTATTTTCGGCCCGCACGCGCCAGTAGAATCTCCTGTTTGGCGCGAGGCTGGGAATGGGATTGAGCGAGGACTCGCCAACCAGGCCTTCGACTGTGATGTATTCCATCAGATCTGTGGTGAAGGCAGAGTTGGTGGCGGTTTGCACGCGATAATACTTGAATCCGGTACCGGCTGGGACAGTAACGCTACTCCAATCCAGTAATGGACTGTAATTGGTAACGAGCACGTTACTGGCGGGCGCACTAAGCACCGGAATGGAGGGTGGATTTCCGGTCGTAAAGGAATGAACCTCCGAATACAGGCTGGGTCCATTGAGACCGTTGGCCCGTACCCGCCAGTAATAAAGTTTATTTGGAAGCAGGTCGGCTGTGCGGGTATAGCTGGTGCTCGAGACTGTCACGCTGAAGACCCTGGTTGCAAAGCTCTGGCTGAGGGCCGCCTCAACCGTGTAGCTGCCTGCGCCCTCGACCTCCGCCCACTGCAGCATCGGGCGTTTGTTGTCGATCGGGGCAGTATCGAGAGGTTCGACCAGTTCGGGCGGCAGCATGGCTGTCCGGAAGTAGCGCGAGGCGGACCAGGCGCCGGAAACCCCCGCGGAATTATAAGATCGTACGCGCCAGTAGTATTTCGTGTTGGATGACAACTCTTCTTCCGGCGTGAAATCCGATTTGGTGATATCCCCCTCGATTGTGGCAGCGATAACTTCGCGGGAGGAGAAGTCGGAGTTGTTATCTATTTCGATCTCGTAATGGCCGAAGAAAGTGCCACTCGGAAGAGAGGCGTTCGCCCAATCGAGCCTGGGAGTGTAGTCCGTCACCAACAGATTGTTCGCGGGTGAAAGCAGCGATGGGATGCCCGGTGCAGCAGGTAAGTTAAAGTTGGCATCTATCATCCTGTCGTTGTCCATAATGATCGTGAACGGATTTGTCTGACTGTAGGTTGAATTACTCCATGACTTGAACTTATGGCC
>JBAVVF010000313.1:0-1547 GCA_049697155.1 Anaerolineales bacterium | reverse complement strand
CCGCGGATGCCGTCGAGGACGGATGTCAAAGACGACTTCCGTCGGCGCCGGCGGTGGAACGCGATTGCGAACCGGTGCGTCTCGTCGCGCACCCGCTGCAGAAACAGCCGCAGGTCCCCCTCGCGGCCGAAGCTCACGGGGTTCACCCGATTGGGGACGAATACCTTGTCCTGGGTCTCGCCCCGGCGCTCGTCTTTCTTGGCGATGCTGATGAGGTCGAAGGCATCCGTCAAACCCAGCTCCCGCATCGCCGCCACCGCAATCCCCAGCTGCCCCCGCCCCCCGTCCAGCATCACAAGATCCGGCAGCGCCCCGGTGGGGTCCTCCTGGCCGAACCGGCGCTTCAGGATTTCGGACATGGAGGCGTAATCATCCGGGGTCTCCACCGTTTGGATGAGAAACGTGCGGTAGGCGGATTTTTCCGGTTTTCCATCTACAAACACCACCATGCCGGCCACGGGCTCCGACCCCATGAGGTTAGAGTTGTCGAAACATTCGATGCGGCGGGGCAGGCGGCTCAACGCCAGCCGTTTCTGGAGCCGCGCGAGCAGGTCCCGGTCCGACGTGCGGGCCTCCATCAGGTTGCGGAGCTCGTTGGCGGCATTGCGCCGCGCCATGTCCAGCAGGCGGGCCTTTTCACCGCGTTCCGGATGCATCAGCCGGACTTTCTGGCCCCGGTGGCCGGAGAGCCACTCCTCGATCAGCGCCGCATCCTCCAGCGGGTGGGACACGAAAATCTCGCCGGGCACGAAGGCACCGGGGCCGTAGTACTGGCGGATGAAGGCGCCCAGCATTTCATCTTCGGCGGCCATGGTCTCCGGGAAAGGAAAGTGGCGGGTGCCGGTGACAAACCCGCCGCGTACGCTGAAGCACGTGATCACGGCCGCACCGCCGGAGGCCGCGGCGGCGAACACGTCCCGGTCGTGGAAATCGGTGGTGACCGCGATCTGTTTCTCCACCGTGCGTTCCAGGGCGAAGAGCTTGTCGCGCAGCCGCGCCGCCTTTTCGAACTCGCACGCCTCGGAGGCCGCATCCATCTGCACGCGGATTTTCCGGATCAGTTCGTGCGTGCGGCCTTTCAGGAACAGCACCGCCTCCTGCACCTGCTCCTGGTAGACCCGGGGGTCCACGTCCCGGCAGCAGGGCGCAAGACACCCGTTCATCTGACAGTGCAGGCAGGGGCGCGTGCGGATCCGGAACTCGCTTGCCTTGCACTTGCGCAGCTTGAAGGTCTTGGTGATGATGCCGAGCGTCTCGCGCACGGCGTGGGCCGAGGCAAAGGGCCCGAAGTAGAGCGCATCGTCCTCGCCGATCTTGCGCGCGATGGTGAAACGGGGAAAGTCCTCCCCCGGGTCGAGCCGCAGAGAGGGATAGCGCTTGTCGTCCTTGAGCACGACGTTGTAGCGCGGCCGGTGCCGCTTGATGAGGTTGGACTCGAGGATCAAGGCTTCTTTTTCGGTGCGGGTGATGATGGTCTCGAAGTCCGCGATCCGCGCCGCCAGAGCGCCGACCTTGGGGTCGGCATGGCCGGAAGGCTTGAAGTAGGC
>JBAVVF010000312.1:0-4319 GCA_049697155.1 Anaerolineales bacterium | reverse complement strand
ATCTATTCCAAAAGCTTGTGTATATTTGCGTTTTGCCTCGCTGGATTTGCCCATGAAGTCTGGGATCAAACCTTATATTAGTACTTAAATCTACTGTTCTTGCAATTGCTTTTGTCATCCAGTCAAGTTTGGCGCGATCGGCTTTGTCGCCGACCATTAAATTAAAGGCTAATATAGATAATATGTCTTCAATGTTTCTGTCATTAAATGACGCACGTCCATGATATCCGTCAAGTTCATTTCTAACCTTCATTGCCTCATCGAATATTTTTTTATCCTCATCTGATATTGCTTTGTTTCCCACTTTCCCTTTGAGCCCGTACTCTAGCATTTTGTCAACGAAGTTGCCAAGAAGAGGTACTCCAGCATCAACGGATGCACCTGCTCCAAATATAATTACGTTGTCGATCATTGTCATCTCCTACTGTTACTTTTACATCCCCAGCCACTGCGCGGCCTGGCTCGCGAGACTCCCCGCCGGGCCTTTCCGGGCCGTGCAGCGCGGCAGGGATTCGAGGAACAGCCGCCCGTATTGCTTGGTCAGCACGCGGCGGTCCAGAATGGCAACGACCCCTCGATCGGAGGCGGTGCGGATCAGCCGTCCAAATCCCTGACGGAATTTCAGGATGGCTTCGGGCAGATAGTATTGCTGGAACGAGTCGTCGTACATTTCAGAGCGCGCCGCAATGAGCGGATCGGTGGGCACGTCGAAGGGAAGCTTGGTCAGCACCACGATGGACAGCGAATCGCCGGGCACGTCCACGCCTTCCCAGAAGGAACGCGTGCCGAGCAGGACCGCTCGATCGGTTGCCTTAAACGATTCGAGCAGCGCGTTCGGCGAAGCGCCATCGCCCTGTTCGTAGACGAAGATATCCTCGCGCGCTAAAGGTCCGGTGATATTTTTGGCAGTCTTCTTCAAGGCGGCATAGGACGTGAACAGGACCAGCATCCGCCCGCCCGTGGCTTTGGCAGTGGCAATCAGCGTGCGGTCAAGTGCCTGTTCGTAGCCGCTGACGTTCGGCTCGGGGATGTCGTTGGCGA
Organism: Anaerolineales bacterium; assembly: GCA_049697155.1. GTDB lineage: Bacteria > Chloroflexota > Anaerolineae > Anaerolineales > Villigracilaceae > Defluviilinea. The sequence goes on along the minus strand of JBAVVF010000312.1, from coordinate 3,278 downwards.
TGTAGAGCAGCGCCGCGCTCTCGTAATCGTACGGCGAGCCCAGCTGCATCTCGTCGGCTTCGTCGGCGCCGAGGGTGTTGCGCAGATATTGGAACTCGCCGTGGGCGGTCAGGGTGGCGGAGGTCAGGATGACGGCGCGCTTTTCGTGCCAGAGATATTTCTCGACCAGGGAAGCGACGCTCAGCGGCGCGGCATTCAGCGAAAGCCTGTTGCCGTTGGGCTGGACTTCGATCCAATACACCATGCCCTGAGTGGGCTTGCCGATCATGCCGGTGATGTTCGTCTCCGCTTCGGTGATGCGGCGGGCCAGGTTGCTGATATCTCCCATCACATCTTCAAGATTATCGTATCCCTCTGCATATAACTCCGAGGCGCCCTTGTAAATCTCTGCCAGGGAAGTCATCAACAGGCGCAATGTTTCGCCGGCGGTATCCCAGGCGATCTCGACCTCATCCCAGCCGGGCAGGGTCCGCGTGGAGGGCAGCACGCGCGCCTGCCAGGCGTACGTCGAGGAGGGCTGGCCTTCGCGCTGGAGCTTTGTGAATTCGCCCAGGATGTTGAAGAACTCGCGGTTGATCTGCTCGACGCGGAACGCCAGGTCGGTGGCGCGGCTGACGCGCTGCTGGAGCAGGCCGAAGTCCGCGGGGCGCAGCGTCTCCTGCGTTTCGGTCAGCAGACGGCCGAGCACGCCCGCGCTCGAGCTGCCGACCTCCTTCATCATCCGTTCCACATCGTATTGATTGAGCTTGAACGACAGGGCGTTGGTCGTGGCGGTTTCGAGGTGATGACCTTCATCGACGATCAGGTGCGAATACTCGGGCAGGACCTTGCTGCCGGTCGCGACGTCCGACAGAAGCAGGGCGTGATTGACCACGAGCACGTGCGCGGACTGCGACATGGTCTTGGCGCGGTGGAACGGACACGCGCCGCCCGTACGCTTGATGCACGTCTCGGTGGTACAGGCGTCATCCTCCGCCGATAGGCGCACCCAGACCTCGCGCTCGGCTGGCCCTGTGAGATTTAACTCGCTGCGGTCGCCGCTCTGATTATTGAGCTGCCAGACCATCACTTTTGCGAGCACGCGCATCTCATCCGTCGTGCGCGGACCGTAGTGCCGCAGGTTTTCCAGGCGGCGTGGGCAAAGATAGTTCGAGCGCCCCTTCAGGACGGCAAACCGAAGATTCAGATCGAGGGCCTGGCAGAGGTTGGGAAGATCGCGCTGGATGAGCTGATCCTGCAAGTTGATGGTGTTGGTCGAGACGACCACGCGTGTGTTGTTTTGCAGGGCAAAGAATGCGGCAGGGACAAGGTATGCATAGCTTTTCCCAACGCCAGTCCCGGCTTCGACCATCAAGTGGGTTCCGTATGAAAGCGCGTTGGTCACTGCCCGCAGCATATCCACCTGTTCGGGGCGCTGCTCGAACGATTCGAAATAGCGCGAGAACGGTCCGCCGTATTCGAGCACGGACGCGGCCTCATCCACATTCAGGGGGATGGGATTTTCGGGATTGTCGAGCGGTGGATGCTTGGATTCATCGAACCACGTTCCCGCGTCCGGGCCTTTCTTTTTGCCTTTTTTGGCCTGGATACCTTCCTTGGCGCGGCTCCGCAGCACTTCCTGGAACAGCCAGCCGGCGTCCCACTCGAGCGGCTCGCTCAGGCGGACGATTTCCGTCACCACCTCGAGCGGCAGCTCGCGGGCCATCTCGAAGAGACGGTTGAAGGCCGCCATCGTGACGCGTGCATCGTCGAGGGCCCGGTGCGTGGCCGGCAGCAGGATGCCCAGCTGTTTGCCGAGCGCGCCGAGGTTATAGCGGCTGGCAGTCGGCATCAACACGGATGCCAGTTCGTATGTATCAATGACTTCGTTATATTGAAAAAGCCCCGCTTTTTGCAGGAAGCTCAAGTCAAATCGGACATTGTGTCCGATGACCGGCGCGTCGCCGACAAAGGCTCCCAGCTCCTCGGCGACCTCACGGAAGCGCGGGGCATTGCGCACCTCCACGTCACTGATGCCGGTCAGCCCTGAAATAAATTCGGGAATATGCCTGTTGGGATTGATCAGCGCTGACCATTCATCCTCGACGCGCCGGCCTTTGAACTTAACCGCCCCGATTTCGATAATGGCATCGCGCTCTTCACTGAGCCCGGTGGTCTCTATGTCTATGGAAACAATCGATTGCATAATAGAACAAGTGTATCATGATTTAATGACTGCTCACGCCGCCGTCCCCGGCGGCTATTGGCAGTCCAGCGCTGGGGGTCGGGAAGATAGCGATAGCGGCTTGAGCAAGTTATTCTCCAATGAATCTATACACAAACCAATCACCAAACTGCGCAACCTGTTCATAATTTTCCCCCAGGTACTGCACGCCATCGCGCACAATTTGGGACCGCTTCTGCAAAGGTATATAAAGCTTCTCATCCAGCCGGGTACGCCCGCGGGTGTCAATGATCAGGATGGGTTTGTCCTCCAGGATCTGATTGAAATACTCCTCAAACATCGAGCGCCGTCCCAGCAACGCAAGCGGATACTGATATACATAGCGGGTGGGAGCCTCACGACGTGCCAGAAAATTGATCACACTCTCTGCACCGATGATCAGGACCTTGTCGCCCTCGTCTGTGTTTTCCAGGATGTAATCAACGACAGCAGCCTTATCGTCGTTCTGCAGCCTGCGGACATACTCCGGGTAATACCTGATCTGTCCGAATTGACCGAGCAGGATGGCTGTCAGGACAATCCCTGGAAACCATCTCTGGATCTTTTCTGATGATATCGAAGGGATTTTCCCAATCAAAAGTGGCCCTGTGAAGAGTAATACTCCTGCCAGGACAGCTGCAACGGGTAGAAGAGTCAGATAATAATGTGTGATGGAGCGTCCGGAAATTGTGATCAGGAATACTTCTATGGGTAGATCTATAAGGGCAATCAGGATCAAGGGGTGAATTTCTGCAAAGCTCCTGCGTTTGAGCCACACATATCCAGCTCCGGCCAACCAGCCAAGAATCGCCAGATACAGGACCCTGCCATTACTTAATTGAGCAAATCCCTTGATGAATACTGGAATCAATCTTCTGAGGCCTTCGTGCTTGCCTATGTAAATAAAATTGTAAAGAAAGGCCTGTTCCCAGTAATCTGCCAGCGCATTCTGACTTGCAAAATAGATGATGAACACGATGGAGGGAACCAGCCATCCCGCCAGCAGGGATAGCAGATCCTTGAAGGGAAACTTTCGTTGAGAAACTCGAATCAGAAGCAGAATAAGAGCGTATAC
>JBAVVF010000311.1:0-8818 GCA_049697155.1 Anaerolineales bacterium | reverse complement strand
CATCCGCGATCAGCAGTTCCGGGACACAAGCCAGCGCCATCGCGATCATGACACGCTGCGCCATGCCGCCCGACAACTCGTTGGGATAGGCATCCGCACGGCGTTCAGGATCAGGCACACCGACCATCTTGAGCAATTCCACAGCGCGCGTCCAGCCTTTCTCCTTCCCAAGGTCCTGATGCACATCCAGCACTTCAGCCAGCTGGTCGCCAACCTTGAAAACAGGATTCAAGGCGGTTTGCGGCTGCTGGAAGATCATCGAGATCCGGTTGCCGCGCACTTTTGTCATCTCATTTTCGGAGAATTTGAGCAGGTTTTCACCGTCCAGTAAAATTTCACCCTCATCCACTCTGCCAGGCTTGGAGATCAAGCGCATGATCGAAAGTGATGTAACGCTCTTGCCGCAGCCCGACTCACCCACCAAACCCAGGACTTCGCCCGGATAGACTTCGAAACTCACGCCGTCTACCGCGCGAACAATGCCGTCTTCGGTGTAGAAATACGTCTTTAACCCTTTTACTTCCAACAAAGGTTTGCTGTTATTTATCACGAGCTGCTCCCATGTTCAGGAATAAATGCATTATAGCAAAGTTTTGTTCTTTACCAGGACATCAGGGCGCGCACCCGAGGCCGTAATCAAAGGTCTCGATGTCGGCCAGGGCAGACGAGGAAGAGGGGTCAAGTGTAAATCCGCAAAAATCAGGGCGCGTGGCCGCCACCTTGAGCCGTAAGTAGAGCGGGATGGATGGAATGTCGGCCGCGAAAACGGCCTGGGCTTCCTGGTGGGAGCTATATTCGGGATCGGTGGAAACTGTTTGCAGTGCCCTCTGACAGGCCGCGTCGAAGGTGGGATTTTTATATCCACTGACATTTGTGCCGACCCAGCGATTCAATTCCATCGGGATCTGCGAGCTGAGGAACCAGCTGCACTGCGGCTCCAGGCTGTCGACGCCGATGGCATACTCGGCCAGGTCGAATTGACGGCCGAAGAGTGGTCCGCTGGGACCCTGCAAATAAAAATCTTCTGCGCCGGAATAGATGACGTTCAGTCCGATCCCGCATTCAGCCAGTGACTGTGCAAAGATCTCCGTCACTTGATGGCGCTGCGTCGCGGAAGTGGTGTAATAGTTCAGCACCAGCGGCGTATGGACCGGGACGTTCGTCACCGTAAAGGCCTGGCGCGGCGTGGAGGGGTTGCTGTCGTTATCCAGCCAGCCCACCTGTTCAAGGATCTGATTTCCGGAGGCAGGATTGAATTCATATTTCTGAACGTTCGGGTTGTGAAGCGGATGCTCCGGCGGGACGTACGTATCCGGCACTTCCGAAAGCCCGAACAGGACCGTATCCACGACTTTCCGGCGGTCGAGACACAAGGCAACGGCCTGGCGGGTCCGCTTGTCGCCGAAGAGATCAGGGCGGTCATCCTTGGCGTCGAAACCATCGTCATGGGAGGCATGGACGATGCCAAAAGCCAGCCATTCCATGACCTTGGTTTGAGCGGTGAACAGACGGGCCTGGTTGTCGAGTTGCATCTGCTGCAAAAGTCCCACCTGCCCGTCGAGTCGCACGGAGGGATCGAGCACATCACAATTCCCCTCGACCAATGCGCTCATGGCCGCATCGGTATCCGGGAAAATCAGGAAGGTCAGCTCATCAAACTTCGGCAGTCCGCTCTCGGCCCGGAAGTAATTGAGATTGCGGATGAAGTGCAGGCTCTGCCCGGGTTCCCATTCATCGATGATGTAGGGTCCCCAGCCCATCGGCAGTTTGGCCGAGACATCCACATTCGGAAGGTCCTCGGGCGGGAACTCGCTCCAGGCGTGCTCGGGCAAAGGCATCCAGAAATTGGTGTAGTAATCGGGGTCGATAAAGCCCGGCTTGCCCCACCACTGAATGGTGTAATCGTCGGCCGCTTCATAGATCGCCGTGCGGTCCACGAGAAACTTCGAGACCGGGGTTGCATCATTGGCGGCCAGCCCGAACGAATAAATCGAATCGCTGGCCGTGAGCGGCGCGCCGTCCGACCACATCAGGCCCTCCAGCAGGGTAAAGGTCGCGACGAGCTGATCCATCTGCAGGGTGCTGGAACCATCGTAGGTGATCGCGCAGTCATCGCTGCGACAGCCGCTCGGGCGCACTTTGGCACCCGTCGCGAGCAAGACCAGATTGCCGTTTGTATCCACGACCTCCTCGCCCGCCTGGACGCTGATGGAGGTCACCTGCGCATCGCCATCTTCGAGAGTCGGAACCTTCTCAAGGATGATCGGTTCGTAAGTATAGTCCACGACATCCATGGGGCCGTCATAGATCGCGGAGAGGACGCTGCGCGCCGCTGAATTGAGATTGCCGTACGGGTAGAGTGTGTTCGGTTCCTCGCCCAGACAGACTTTCAGGGAACGCGTGACCGGCGTCGGGGTGAACAGAGGTGTCACCGTCGGCGTGGCAGTCACGAAGGGAGTCACGGTCACCTGGGGCCCACAGGCAGGGATCGCCAAAGCCAGGACGACGAGCGGGATCAGGACTTTTGCAAAGTGGGTTTTCATGCAGCCTCCCTCTAGATTTTAGTCGTATTTCGGGATTTTTTGAGGATGAAGATGGTCAGAAGCACGATCACCAGGACAATCGCTGCAAGCCAGACGAAAGTGCCGGTTCGTTCCTGACCTTCAGCCGGTTGAGGCGCTGTGACGGGGATCGGCGTCCCGCGCGGGATCGGCACGCCCGCGGCATTGGCTGCATTCAATTCGGCCGCGTCATCCCACAGATCGTTTTCGCGCAGGATGAACGCCGTGACGCGCCAGGCGTCGTCCTCCGTCAAGCTGCCGGGTTTCCAAAAGGGCATGGCTGCCCGAATATAGGCATTGAGCTGCGCGGCGTCGGAAAACTTGCCCAGCGTATCGCTGCCAACGACTCCCGGAATTTTCTTTGGGAGGCTAAAGCCGCTTTCATAGGGATTCGCGCCATGGCAGCCGCTCTCCCAGCAATTCTTTTCCTCGGGTGGGTAGGCTGCCCGGAATTCATCGGTCAGGCCCTGGCCGCGATCTCCGTGACAGGGCATGCACGAGAGCCAGTAGACCTGCGCACCCAGGTCGGCCTGGGAAGGTGAGGCCGGCAGGGTTGGCTCGGCAAGCCGGTCCGGTGTAGGCGTAACTTCCGCCTGCAGACGAGCCGAATCGGCCGCGCCACTATCGAAGAATAGCCCTGCAAAGAGCAGGGCTATTCCAAGAGGCAGTAAAGTGAACTTCAGGACAGTTTTGTTCTGCACGAAAGACTAGATCTTGCCGCGCAGGCGTGGGTCAAGCACATCGCGCAGGGCATCGCCGACCAGGTTCCAGCTCATCACGAACAGCACCAGTGTGACAGCCGGCCAGACGATGATGTACCAGTAGGTGTTCAGGCTGGTGATCCAGTTGCGGGCAAAAGCCAGGACCTGGCCCCAGTCGGCGTAACCGACTTCCGTACCGATCCCCAGGAAGGAGAGGGCGGCAAATGCAATCGTCACCGTCCCGATGTCGAGGGAAGCCAGCACCAGGGTTGGGAAGATGGCGTTAGGCAGGATATGCCGGAACAGGATGCGGCTGTCCTTCACGCCGATGACCCGCGAGGCCATCACATAATCGCGTTCCTTCACCGACAGGATATCGCCGCGGATGATGCGCGCATATCCCAGCCATCCGAATGCAATGAGCGCGATCATTGCCGGCAGGATACTGCGTCCGATCACAGGCGTCAGCACCGCCGCGAGGATGAGCGTTGCCATCAGGCTGGGCAGAACGAACAAGATGTCCACGATGCGCATGAGGACCATATCCACCCAGCCGCCATAGTAGGCAGAGAGTGAGCCGACGATGATACCCATAAGCACGGTCGTAATGACGACGATCAGACCTGTCTTGAAGGCAGTGCGTGTGCCCCAGATGATGCCATAGTAGATATCAAACTGGCCCTGGGCTGTCCCGAAGATATGGACCCACTCATCCTTACCGGTCACTGCCTTCCACCAGAAGGGGATCTCCGGGGGTCTGGAAACCCATTCAGTACCCATAGGCTTGGGTTGGGCTTTAAAGCCGTCACGCGGGATCTTGTAAGGATCATTCGGGTTCAACGGTGGAGCGAGGACCGGAGCCGCGATGGCAATCAGCACGAAGAAGGAGATCAGGATGGTACCGGCAATCGAGGCAGGCGTCTTGAGCAGTCCCTGCATAACCCGATAGTTGTCGGGTCCGAGAAAACGTTCCAGGCGGCTAATCTTGCGGGTTGCAACAGCCTGACCTAAAAGCTCATTGTCAGCGCTGGGAGTCTGTACAGTCATTTCATCTCTCCTTATGACAAACGCACGCGTGGATCGACCACGGCGTAGAGCACATCGACTACCAGATTCGCAACGATCAGGATCAAGCCATTGAACATTGCAAACCCAAGCACAGTGATGACGTCCAGCTGGGCCGAAGCCTGCGCGGCAGCAGAACCGATTCCCGGATAATCGAATACGGTTTCGGTAATGATCACACCGGCCAGCAGACCAACCACCTGGAAGCCTGCCAGTGTCACAACAGGGAGCATGGCATTCGGACGGGCATGCCCGTAAACGACATCGCGTTCGGGCAAGCCCTTGGCGCGTGCCGTCACAACATATTCCTGGCGCAGGGTTTCGAGCATGGACCCGCGCGTCACGCGCACGAAGGTTGCCCAGCTGATATAGGAAAGCGTCAGGATGGGCAGGACCATATGGCGTAATGCATCCAGGAACACGTCAAAGCGTCCGTTCAGCAGGGCATCGATGGTCAGGAGCGATGTATAGTGATGGAACTGACTGCTTGTTACCACCTGGGTATAGACGTCCGACAGGCGCCCCGGCGGAAACCACTGGAGATTTGCATAGAAGAACATCAGGGCCATCAAGCCAAACACAAAGATTGGCACCGAGGTGCCCACAATGCTGAAGATGCGCGCGGCCTGGTCTATCCACCCATTATGATGGACCGCGGCCTGCACACCCAGCCAGATGCCCGGTATGATCACGGGTATCACCGCCCAAAGTGTGAGATCGAGCGTATTGGGAAAGCGGCGCTGGATCAACTTGATCACAGGCTGGGAGGTTGTCTTCGACCAGCCGAAATCGCCGAAGATAATGCCACCCCTGCGTTCGCCGCTGATCGGATCCTTCCTACCGGCCATCCAGTTCCAATATTGCTGGTACATGGGGCAATCCAGGCAATACTTTTTGATCACGCCCGTGATCATATTGTCATTTTTCGGGACATCACGTGTATACAGTGCGGCACGCTCGATCGGTTCCAGGAACTGCAGCATGCCAAAAATAAGCACCGATACACCAAAGAGCAGGAGCGGGACCAGCAGCAGCCTGCGAATGATATAAGTTGTCATAGGTACCTCAGACTGGGTTTCTAAATTTTGACTTCCGAAGTAAGCCTAATTCTTATTATGCCCACTTCGCAGGACAAAATTTGTGAAGTTGAGGAGGCCCCGGGTGGGGCCTCCTCAATTTTAGGTTCTTATCGTCTCAGCAAATACTACTCTTCGTACATCGGATACCAGTAGTTGCCGGAGAAGATCGGGTTGAGCACTGTACCCTTCAGGTAGCGAGGCTCAAAGCCATGGCTCGTGGCAGTCGCCAACAGAACGGTCGGGACCTGCTCGAAGTAAAGCGCATTGGCTTCCTGATAGATCGCATGACGTGCATCAGGATCGGTCTCGGAAACACCCCGGTTGAGGATGTCGCGGAACTGCTCCAACAGATCGGCAGGCAGTTTCTGGCGGTTGGCATATGTACCGACCATGTACGGCTGGTACCAGTTGTGTGCGTCGTGAATATCTTCAGCCCAACCACTCGTGAAGTACGGGGCCTCGGAAGCACGCAGGGTGCGCAGGAAGGTCGGCCACGGCAGACCAACGGTCTCGACCACGAACAGTTCATTGATCGCGGCCAGATTGTTTGCCATGATTTCCGAAATGACCTGGCGGGAGGTATTGCCCTGGTTGTAGAGAGCCTGCAGGCGGAAGCCGGTTGTCCAGATGTCGCCTTCGGGATCGTCACCAGCGGGGATACCATCCTTGTCTGCATCCGCGAGCTTGAATTCCTCTTCGGCCTTTGCAGGGTCATAGGTATAGACCGGGGCGTCGGCTTCATAACCAGACATACCGGCGCGGGCCAAAACAGGCTGCTGCACCGCTTCGCCGTCGAAGACGTCGGCGATATAGATATCCCAGTCAAAGCTGTAGGCAAAGCCCTTGCGGATATGGGCATCTGAGAAGAAGTCGTGCGGGATGCCGTTGCCATCCAGCTCGCCGGAGCCGACATAGTTGGAGGTTTCAGCGATGTTGAAGGTGAAGAACAGATCCTGGCTGGAGAGTGAAGGACGACCAATGTACAAGCGCATGGGCTTGCTGTCATCGACTACTTCACATTCCTTGTAGGCATTGGTGGCCAGATCGAACTCACAGCGTTCGCCGACCATTTCATCAACCTGGCTGCGATTCTCGGGCGGGACGTTCACAAGATCTGCGTCACCGGCCTGCAGCATGGCAAAGCGCGTGCCCCACTCATCGATGGACTTGATCACGATGCGCTCGTAGAAGGCGGGTTCGCGCCAGTAATCATCGTTGCGAACCATAACGATTTCTTCGCCCTGGGTCCAGTGATCCAGTTTGAAGGCGCCGGTACCATTCATAATGGTGGTCAGCGGGTCGCTCTCGGACGGGACAGCATAGAAATTCTGCCAAGTGTCGCAGGAGCCATCCCAACCACCGTTCTCGACGGTCCAGTCCTTATCCATGATGGAGCCCCAGCCCTGAGCAATCGTGGCGATGAAGGGTCCCCAAGCCTGGGCCAGCGTCATGGTGACGGTGCCAGCGGCATCGTCGGCAACGATCGCGCCGGTCACTTTTTCACAGGCAGCCTTCAGAAGCTCGGGATCGGCACCCGCGAGAGCAGCCTGATCGTCGGCAAGCGCGCCGGTGTCGTCCACCAGGAGGGAGACGTCATCCACGCCAACGCCAAAGAACGGTTCAGCCAGCAGCCACTGCGGGCCGCTGTAGCCACCGTAGAGCAAACCACGCTGGAAGGAATAAGCAACATCTTCCGGGGTCAGATCCTGTCCCTCATGGAACTTCACACCCTGGCGGATCTTGAAGGTATAAACGGTGCCATCTTCTGAAACAGTCGGCATCTCTTCAGCCAGCATCGGGAGGAATTTATCGGTCGCAATGCCATCGTAGAAGACCAGGGTCTCGTAGACGTTCTGGATGATCTCGCCGCCGGCGGTTTCATAAGCCAGGGCCGGATCCAGCGTCTCGGGCTCACCGATGGTGGCTTCGACAAAGTTCTTCGGATCCTTCGATCCGCCCGCGCCGCTCGGTGCGGCAGGTTCCGTTGCCTCGGGAGCTTGAGTCTCGGCCGGCTCTTCGGGCTCCACGGGAGCCGAGGTCGCGGGTGCGGCACCGCCACAAGCCGTCATAATCAGGCTTGCGAAGACCAGCAGGCTTAGTAAAACAAACAGTTTACGCATATTTCTTCTCCTCACAAAAATTGAACGGTTTATCGAAAACGGACGTACATCAGTTGGTAACGATACGTGTGTTGTGTGAAACAACCACCTCCTTCCAAATTAACCTTCTATAGAAATCGTTCTGCAAAAAAACAAGCGACAAAATGGCCCGGTTTGATTTCGCGGAACTCGGGCCGGGTTTCTGCACAGACCGCTTCGGCGATAGGGCAGCGTGTGCGAAAACGACAGCCGGAGGGCGGATTGACCGGGGAAGGAACATCACCCTGGAGAATCGTGCGCCTCCGTTTTGCATCGGCAACGGGATCAGGGATCGGCACCGCCGAGAGCAAAGCCTGCGTGTACGGATGGAGAGGCTTCGCATACAACTCATCGCGCGTCGCCAGTTCAACGATCACGCCCAGATACATGACCGCCACACGGTCACTAATGTGCTTGACCATCGAAAGATCGTGTGCAATAAAGAGATAGGTCAGGTTGAATTGTTCCTGCAGTTCCTCGAGCAGGTTGACCACCTGGGCCTGGATCGAAACATCCAGGGCGGAGATGGGCTCATCACAGATAATGAAGGAAGGCTGTAATGCCAGTGCACGCGCCACGCCAATGCGCTGGCGCTGCCCACCTGAAAATTCATGTGGATAGCGGCTGGCAAAAGCAGGACTCAGGTTGACCAGCTCCAGCAGGTGCTCCACCCGCTGCTGGATCTCAGCACCGGTTGCCACGTTATGAACCATCAGCGGTTCACCCACCAGCTGGGCAACCGTCATGCGCGGATTCAGGCTGGCATAGGGATCCTGGAAGATCATCTGCATCTTGCGGCGCATCTGGCGCATCTGCTCGCCCTTCAGCTTGACCAGATCCGTTCCATCGAAGTTGACGGTTCCGGCCGTCGGCTTATAGAGCTGCAGGATTGTTCGACCGGTTGTTGATTTGCCACAGCCCGATTCCCCCACCAGACCCAGCGTCTCCCCACGCTTCACAAAGAAACTGACCCCGTCCACCGCACGCACCGCGCCCACCTGGCGCTGGAACACACCGCGGTAGATCGGAAAATGCATCTTCAGGTCATCGACCTGCAGCAATATATCGTTGTTGTTCATTTCTTTGGTGACCATTAGCGATGTCTCCCTGTCTTGGCATCTACCCAGCAAGCCGCACGGTGATCAGGTCCCACCCCGAGGAGGTCTCGCTGGATCTGCTCGGGCTCATCACAGGCCTGCCGGCCGAGACGACGCAGATTCCATGGGACGGTCCGGGGGTCCGAATCATGGAGCATCAGGCGCACGCCCCGGGAC
>JBAVVF010000310.1:0-8202 GCA_049697155.1 Anaerolineales bacterium | reverse complement strand
ATCGTGATCAACGCGACCGGCCCCGGGGAGGCGGATACGCAGGCGCTGCTTTCCTCGCTCGGGCTGGGTACGGCGATCCTGATCCCGGTCGCGCGCTCCAATCTGCACAGTGTCCTGTTCGCAGCCCGGGATGCCAGCGGCGCAGAGCGTCCCTTCCGCGGGGCGGACCTCGAGATGTTCTTTGTGCTGGCCCGCCAGGCGGTGGTCGCCATGGAGAATGCACGGCTGTATGAAGACTTGCGCGCTTATGTTCGCCGCGTCGAAGATTCGCAGGAGGCCCTGCTGCGGGCCGAAAAGATGGCGGCCGCCGGGCGCCTGACTGCGTCCATCGCCCATGAGGTTAATAATCCGCTGCAATCGGTCCAGAACTGTCTGCACCTGGCCGGTCGTGAGGATGTGCCGCCTGAAAAACGCAAGGAATATTTTGATCTGGCCCGGAATGAACTCGAACGCCTTATGAAAACGATGCAGCGCATGCTTGATTTCTACCGGCCCAGTGCCGTCAAGGTCGGGCAGGTGGACATCCTGGAGTTGTTGGAACATGTGCTCAGCCTTACATCGCAGCAGCTCGGACAGCGGCAGATCGAGGTCAAGAAGGATTTTCCGGACTCTATTCCGATCATCTATGCAGTAAGCAGTCAGATCCAGCAGATCTTTTTCAATTTGATTTTGAACTCGCTGGATGCCATGCCGGCCGGCGGTCACTTGGAAATTCGGGCGCGCGGCCTGGATGACGGGGTCGAGATCACTTTTCAGGACACGGGCCCCGGCATACCAGAGAACCGGCGCAACGACATTTTTGAGCCATTTTTCAGCACAAAAGAAGGCGGGACCGGTCTGGGGCTGACTGTGAGTTACAATATCGTCACCGCACACGGTGGTACACTTGACCTTGTGAACGTGCACGAGCCGGGCGCCTGTTTTCGATTATTCCTGCCCATGGGAGATAAGCAATGAAGTCGCACATCCTTGTTGTTGATGATGAGCCTGTTGCGCGCCAATCACTGACCGATATTCTGAGGCTCGAAGGCTACATGGTGAATTCTGTGCCCAACGGCCAGGCAGCGGTGGAATATGTGCGGACCCATCCGGTCGAGCTGGTCATTGTCGACCTGCGTATGCCGGGCATGGATGGACTGGAGGTCGTTCAGGTGGTAAATCAAATCTCACCTGAAACCGAAGTTATCCTGTTGACTGCCTTCGGTACGACAGAATCGGCCATTCAGGCGCTGCGTCTGCGCATCCACGATTATCTGCTGAAGCCTGCTCCGCCGACGCAGGTGGTGAGTAGCGTAAAGAAGGGCTTGACGCGCCGCGAAGCCCGCCTCAAGGTGCGGAGTGGATCCGCCGCGCTGGACAATGATGAAGGCATCGCGGAGTTTTCCTTGAAGGATGGCACGCACATCGATCTTTCACGCAGGCAAGTCCGTAAAAAGGAGCAGGTGGTTCATTTGACCCCGGCGGAAGGGCGTCTGCTGCGGGTGTTGATCGAGAATCCAGGGAGGGTCTACTCCCACCGGGAGCTGGTCCTGATGGTCCAGGGCTATGATACGTCGCAGCGCGAGGCCCCCGAGATTTTGCGCCCGCTTGTCAGCCGGCTGCGACACAAGCTCGAAGTATTCCCCACACTATCCGATCGAATTGTCAGTGTGCGCGGCACGGGTTATCTGTACGAGGCAGAGACGTAGGCATCCCAGGTCATCCGAAAATATGAATAAACCCACCGTAGAAACGGTGGGTTTATTCATGCTTGTAGAAGTCAGCGGAGAATTCAGGCGGCTGCAGCCAGCTCAGCAACCCGTGTGTATGGGTGGGTTTACGGGGTGGTGTTTCGAACCAGACCAGCAGCAGGCTGAGACTTAACCCGGCTGTACCAACCCACTGCAGTGTGGTCAGGCTTTCGCCGAGGAGCAGGTGACTGAAGACAATTGCCACCAGCAGCTCGCCCAATCCCAGCAGAGCCGTCTGCATTCCCCCGATATGTTTTACTCCGATGAACAGCATCAGCCGTGAGCAGAAGGTCACTGCGGTCAGGGCCAGGATGGGCCACCAGGCCGCGTCTGCGACCGGCCAGCTCAGATCAAACATCAGATAGGCCGGAACGACGATCAGGCTCATGGCCAGCAGGGTATAGACGGTCACAGTTGGCGCGGGAACGTCGTAAAGCACGCGTTGATTGATGGGCAAATGCAGGGCGTAAAGAGCCGCCGCGATGAGCATGAACGCCACGCCCCATAAATCGATATCGCCGGTGGTTGCGCGTGTCAGCAGAAAGGCGGATATGCTGGCGATCACAATTCGTACTACAGTTAATTTGGAGGGTGTCTGTTTATCGAGCTGAAGCCAGAAAGCGACAAAAAATGGGTAAAGAGCGTAAAGCATTTGAGCCACGCTGGCATTCAGTTTACTCAAACCCACATAGTAAAAAATCGAGCCGACACCGTTGACGGCACCCGCCAGCATGCACCCGATGAAGCCTGCCGGATAAATGTAGAGAAAGCGGCGTCTGAAGATGACCATGATGATCACCATCAGGCCGGCTGCCATGCTCGTGCGCAGTGCCACCACTGCCAGGGGCGAAAACTGTCCCGGTCCCATGGCAGCTTTGCCGAACACCGGTGCCAGCCCAAGGAACAGGGCGGAGACAAGAGCAGCGTTGATCCCTGTGTTCCGAATGTTTCGCATTTTAGTAATTACCTGCCGGCCTCAAATCACAACGACGGGTAGTGGCAGTACCCGTCGTTGTCTTTAAAACCATCAGTATCCCTGGCGGGATGCTGATCCTATTGTATGAGCGAGCGCACTTCTTCCAGGAATTCATCGTTGAGGAAATCACCTTTCAGCATCAGGGACTGGATCTGTCCCTGCAGGCGGCTCTTTTCATCCACCGTCAGCTCTTTTGCGGTCGCGACAATCACGGGAATGTTCGCAGTTTCTGGCTTGCTTCGCAATGCATCCAGGACTGCAAAGCCATCGACCTCGGGCATCATCAGGTCGAGAATTACGAGATCGGGGTGCTCCTTACTCACGAGTTCGATCGCATCGCGTCCGTTCGTGGCTTCGAAGATCTCGAAATCTCCCTGTGACTGGAGGATGCGCCGGATGAGGCGCCGGGCCTCGGATGTATCATCCACGATCACAACCCGCGAGAAGCGATTGGGCGTCACATTGTTGAGGGCAGAGAGCAAACCCTCCTGTGGGGTCAGTGCCTGCCCTTCGCGCTGCAGGTCCACATCCCGAGTCCAGCCCTCACTGAAAAGATATTGTTCGGCAGGCGCGGTATGACCCGTGCAGTTCACGACCACCGTATCGGTGGGTTTGATGATTCCGGCGCGCACAAGCTTGAACAGTCCGGCAAATGCCACGGCCGCGGCCGGTTCCGCCGATATGCCCTCCATTTTTGCCAGGACATGCATGGCGCGGAAGGCATCCTCATCGCTGACGCTTTCGAACACACCGTGGGTCTCAATGACCTGTTTGCGCAGCATGACGTAGGTCCTGCCCGGATCTCCGGTGGCCAGCGTCTCGATACGCGTCTTGGGCGAGAGAACCGGCTCGGCTTTTTCGAGCCCCCTCCTCCAGCCGTCCACCATGGGCGCACAGCCCTCGGCTTGTATGGGAGCCAGGGCAGGGATGCGGTCGATCATGCCAAGCTTGCGAAGCTCACAAAAGCCCTTGTAGACACCCAGCGGGCCCATGCCGCCGCTGATTGCCTGGACATACCAGTCGGGCGTTCTCCATTTCTTCGTAATATCCGCGGGTGGGCCCAGCTGTTCGGTCAATTGCTCGGCAATCTCAAAGGCGATGGTCTTCATGGCCTCGACCGCCGTGACCGTCCGGGCGCCCATGTCCTGGTAAAGACCGCGTTGACGGGCGAACTCCGCCGCGACTTGTTTGGCCTGGTCATAGGAACCGGTAATCTTGACGACCTGGCTGCCGTACAGGGCAATCTCACGCATCTTGACGGCCGGCACGAGGCTGGTGACGAAGGCCCAGAGCTTGATCCCGGCTCGGGCCGCGTACGCCGACAGCGAGATGGCGACGTTGCCCGTGGAGGCGGCCACCATTTCCGTGACGCCGCCTTCCTTCAACGCAGCAATCGTGACGGCGGCCTGGCGGTCTTTGAACGACGAGGTGGGTCCCTGCCTTTCGTCCTTGATGAAAAGCCGGGGGAGTCCCAGCATCATTCCCAGGTTCGCGGCTTGGATGAGGGGCGTCCCGCCTTCCCCCAGTCTCAGGATCGGGTTCGGATTGTGAATCGGCAGCAGTTCCTGGTAGCGCCAGAGATCGAACGGACGCTTCCCTATCTCGGAGGGGAAGGTCTTGGCCACCTCGGCCATGTCATATTCTGCTTCACGCCATTGACTGTTGCATTTGGGGCAATGCATGGAACTGGGCATGAATGGCGCGGCGTGACCACAGTCCAAACATCTGATGACAAAGGGCATATCGAAATGTATTCTCCGAAGTTCTATTGCAGGCAGCCAGCACTATGGTCCAAAGCGCTTCAGTGCGTTTTCGATGCTTTCAATCAATTGGCCTTCATTGAGCGAACCTTTGGTGATGAGCCGCTGTCCAAAGTCGTTCAGTTGCTGCTGTTGTTCGACGGTCAGACCGCCGCCGCTGACCACGAGGACCGGAATATCCTTTAATTTCGGGTCGTCGCGCAGCTTCTCAAGGATAATGAAACCGTCCATTTCCGGCATGAATATGTCGAGGATGATGGCTTGCGGCGTCTTTTTCCTGATCGCCTCCCAACCCTTGCGGCCGCCTTCGGCCAGGATGGGTTTATAGCGGCCATGTTGATTGAGGATCTTCTCCATCAGCCGCAGGTCGTTGACATCATCATCGATCACCAATACTTCATGGATGGTTCCACTCTTGTTCAACCGGTCGAGCGCGCACACCAGATCTTCCTCGAGGATCGGCTTGACCAGGTAATCTGCCGCTCCGAGGCTGAAGCCCCGGTCGGCCTGGTCCATGATGGAGCAGATAATGACCGGGAAATCCCGGGTGGCCGGATCAGATTTGAGCTCGGTCAGAACCGACCAGCCATCCTTATTGGGCATCATGATATCCAGTGTGATGGCATACGGTCGGATCTTCAGAACCTGCTCTTTGGCGGTGGTTGGATCGGTCACCGGCACGACATAGTAGCCCTGTAAAGACAGATATCTTTCATACAGTGAAATGACCTGTGGGTCGTCGTCGATTGCCAGAACGATCTTCTTGTCTGTGGGGAGTTCCTGCTCCGGCTGGTGGAAGAGCGGCAGCGTGAACCAGAAGGTCGAGCCTTTGCCGACCTGGCTGTGAACACCAATTCGGCCGCCCTGCAGCTGTACGAGGTTGGCGCAGATGGAAAGACCGAGTCCCGAGCCGCCGCTTTTGCGGGTTGCAGAGCCATCCACTTGTGAGAAAGCCTGGAACAATTTCTTTTGGTCTTCCTCGGAGATACCCGGCCCGGTGTCGACCACATTGATCAGGGCCTCCATCCGGTCTTTCGGACCCTTTTGCATAATCGTCTCGATGGTTATGGATCCCTCGTCCGTAAACTTGGCTGCATTGGCCATCAGGTTGAGCAATATCTGGCGAACCCGCATTGTATCGCCGCGCACGCTGGGCATGTTCGATGGGATGCGCTGCTGTAGCTGGATTGGCTTCTCTTTCACGAGGCCTTTGGCGGTGGACATGACACTTGTGGCCAGTTCCGTGAGATGGACCTCTTCGTAGTTGAGCTCCATCTTGCCTGCTTCGATACGGGCCAGGTCGAGAATATCGTTGATCAGCCCCAGCAGATGCTGTCCGGAATTGTAGATGGCGGTCAGATCCTGCTGCTGCATCTCGGAGACAGGCCCGTCGATCCCTTTGAGGATCACGCGCGAGAAGCCGATGATGGAATTTAAAGGTGTTCGCAGTTCATGGCTCATGTTGGCCAGGAACTGACTCTTCAGGGCATCCACCTCGCGCAGTTCCTGCACCAGTTGCTGTGACAGTTCGAAGGATCGGGCATTGTCGATGGCAACTGCCACCTGATCTGCCAGCGACTGAAGAACGGACAGATCATCTTGCGAAAATGCGTGGGTATCCGTCGATTGGATATCGATCACACCGACGATGCGCAGGCCGATCCGCAGAGGAATGGCGACCTCCGAGCGTGTCTCCAGCAGGAAGGGGTTCGGAGCATAAAGCGGTTCGAGTTCTGTATCGTTGACAAGCATCGGTTCGATACTTTCTGCCACTTTGCCGACAACGGAGTTGGAACCCACAATGACTGAGTGCCTCTGGGAACGCATCTTTTCGCCCGCTTCGCCTGTGCCTTCACGCAGAACGGCACTGAAGCCCGTCTCCTCAATAATGTAGATCGAGGCAAAATAGAAGCCGAACCGTTCGCGGATCAGATTGACGGTCCGGGTAAAGATGGTGTTAAGGTCGAGTGTGGATGTAACCAGACGTCCGATCTCGGAGGATGCCGCCAGATAATCATTGCGGCGCTGGAGGGTTTCCTCGGATAGCTTGCGTTCCGTAATGTCTTCGTTCAGTGCCAGGAAACCGAGAATTTCGCCAGTCTCATCGAGAATCGGTGTGTATGTACCGGCAATCGGGATCAGCCTGCCGTCTTTTGATTTGTTGGTGATTACATGTGAAATCGTTTCGCCGGCCAGCAGGGTCTCCCAGAAATGTTTATATTCTTCAGAAGATAGCAGACCCGACTTGAGGATGCGCGGTGTTTTTCCAATCGCTTCCTCGGGCGCATAGCCATAGATCTTCTCAAAGGCCGGATTCGCATACTGAATTGTGCCGTCCAAGTCGGTGATAAAGACCGCATTGTCGGAACGATCAATGCCGAGTTTGAATTTCTGGATCTCGCGTTCTGCCAGGAAGCGTTCGATGGCAGAGGCAACCTGACCTGCAATTACCGAAAGGATTTCCTTGTGTTCCTCGGTAATGCGGATCTTGCGATCATAGGTCTGGATGGCAATTACACCTGTAACCACCTGCTTTGTTCGCAGCGGAACACCCAGCCAGTCGACATTGATGACACCGTCCACGGCGACCTCCCCGGCCGCCTCAAGCTCGGCAAAAATCTCCGGCGTGGCGCGCAGAGCTTTGCCCGTTCGAATCACATAACTGGTAAGCCCTTTCCCAAGCCTGCGCGGAGACCATTCCGTATCAACATCATCCACGCGATAGGGGAACGTAATGAGTCCTGAGGTTGGATCGTAAAGCGCAACATAAAAATTTCTGGCAGGGACCAGGGCTGCAATGGCTTCGTGGACCGACTCGATCAGCTCGGCCAACGTCTTTGAAGTGAGTGCACTTTCGGAAATTTGAGTGATCGCACTCTGGATTAGCTCGTTGGTCTTGCGCTCCGTGATATCCTGCGACGAGCCCGCGACTTTGATCGGCCGTCCCTGGGCATCATGCTCCACTTTGTAGGTCGAACTGATCCATAGGACTTTGCCTTCGCTCGTCTTGTAACGAACTTCGGAGGTTACATCGCTGCTCTGTTTTGTGTTGATGGCATCCTGAACTGCCTGATAGGCCGCGCGGATATCATCCTCGAGAACGAATTTTTGCAGAGTCTCGTGGAGCGGGAATTGATACCCGCCTTCTTTTTCGGCAGTGGTACCCAGCAGGGCATAGAACTCATTTGTGAGGCGGACGCTCTGTTTCTCAGGATCGATTTCGAAGTATCCCAACCGGGCGATCTGCAGGGCCTCGGATAGCTGACTCTGGCTGGTAGTCACCTCATTGAAGAGACGTGCATTTTGAATGGCGATTGCCGCCTGACGGGCCAGGCTGGTCAGGAATTCCAGTTCTGCCTGGGTAAACTCTCTGCCCTGGCCGGTGCGCCAGACCGACATGAGACCGGTCACCTTATCGGCGGATAAGACAGGCACCCCCAGGACATGCTCATAGGGTCTTTGCTCCGTCCCTTTGACGATCAGGGCCCCGGCTTGATTGGATGCGTCGTTGACAATCTGGCCCGTTCGAAGCAGGACGATCTTTCCGAGGACACCCTCACCAACCCTGACCGGGTCGTTTTTGATCTCTTCCGCGTCTGCGCCTATCACTGCGATTGCGCGCCAGATGGTGCCATCTGCTTCCGGCAGGTACACTGCACTGGTGACTGCCTGAAACAGGTCGATTGCATAGGAGGCGATCCGGGTCAGCACGGTCCCCAGATCCAGTGTGACGGAG
>JBAVVF010000309.1:0-2917 GCA_049697155.1 Anaerolineales bacterium | reverse complement strand
GTCTATTCGGTGATGTGGAACTACGTCGGGGCACTGACGGATGACCGGCGGATCGTGCGCCCGCGCGCCGATAACGCGATCAGACCCCGCCTGAAGGTGACCCCGCCGCCCGGACGTCTGACTATTCCGGTCACTGTTCCGCTGGCGCCGATGATGAGCGATCTCACCCACAGCCTCGTCGACGTCCTCGTCGAGGAGCCTGAGCGGCTGCACACCCTGGACAGCGGCGAATTCCGCGAAGATATGGATTAATATAACCTTGGCAAGGTTCCTGACAAAGACCACAACTGACATGGTAAACTCATGGCAGGATTTATCGCTATGACAGAAACTCTTACCGCAAAACCCATCAGTGCTTCACGCATCATGCTTTCACAGCTGATGCACCCCGAGCATGCCAACCTGCTCGGCAACGTTCACGGCGGCTGGATCATGAAACTCGTCGACGAGGCCGGCGCCCTGACCTGCATGCGCCACGCCCAGCGCAAAGTCGTCACGGTGGCCATCGATTCGATGACGTTCCGCCAGCCGATCAAGATCGGCGATCTTGTGATCCTGAATGCCGAAGTCAGCTTCACCGGACGTACATCCATGGAAGCCGCCGTCGAAGTACTGGCAGAAAACCCAGTCACAGGGGAGCAAACCCACACAAACACTGCTCACCTGGTTTACGTGGCTTTGGATGATGAAGGCAGACCGACGCCCGTCCCCTCGCTGCTGGCGGAAACAGAAGAAGATAAACAGAAGATAAAGCTGGGCCAGATACGCCAGCAACGAAGGTTGAAGCATACATAGTCACATCCGTCCTGAGCGACGTTGAGCGAAGCGAAACGGTAGTCGAAGGGCGATCATCAATCCAAGATGCGCTTCGATTGCCCAGCGCTCCGCGCGAAGGTTTTCATGACTGAACCCGAACTCACCCAACCCGAAGCACAACCCGAACCCAAAGAACGCCTGGCCCATTCGTTCCGCAGCTTACGCGAACTGGTGGACTATGTCGCGGGAAAGTCCCTGCCGCCGCTCACGCCCGAGGAAGGTTTGCTGACCGAGGCGCTGCCCTTTCCGTTCCTGGCCATTGTCGGTCAGCAGGAGATGAAGCTGGCCCTGCTGCTCGGATTGATCAATCCAAACATCGGCGGGATCCTGCTCGTCGGGCCGCGCGGGACGGCCAAGACCACCGCCGTGCGCAGTCTGCTCGATCTGCTGCCGCAGGTGGAACGCAGTACCTGTTTCTACGGATGTCTGCCCGAAGACATCGAGATCGGCGGGATTGACGCGGTCTGCCCGGAGTGCGCCAGGAAATACGGTGAGGGGCAGCCGCTCACCGCGTCCGACCGCGTCCGCCTGATCGAGCTGCCGCTCAATGCAAAGCTCGAAGACGTGATCGGCGGCATCGACGAGCGGGCCGCGCTCCACGAGCGGATGCGCGTCAAACGCGGCATCCTGGCGCAGGCCGACCGCAATCTGCTATATATCGATGAGATCAACCTGCTGGGCGACGACATCATCGATTCGATCCTGGACGCTGCCGCGCAGGGCTCCTACACCGTACGGCGCGGTCCCGTCGCTGCGACGTACCGCTCGCGCTTCGTCCTGATCGGCTCGATGAACCCCGAAGAGGGCAAACTGCGCCCGCAGATCCTGGATCGCTTCGGCCTGCGCGTCATTGTGCATGGACTGGAGAATGCCGCGGAACGTCTCGAAGCCTACCGCAGGGTGCAGGCCTATCTGGCGAACCCGCGTCAGATGACCGGACAGTTCGCGGCGGAGATGGAAGCGGCCGCGGCTGAAATCCGCAGCGCGCGGGCCCTGGTCCAAAAGGTCGTCGTACCGGACAAGGTCGCCAATCCCGCGATCAAGATGGTGCAGAGAATGGGCATCGATTCCCTGCGGGCGGAGATCACCTGGTTCGAATCGGCGCGGGCCTACGCCGCTGCGGACGGGCGCGAGGCAGTGACGCCGGAGGACCTGAAAACGGTCGCTCCGATGGCGCTCCGTCTGCGCCGTTCTCAATTCATGAACGAATACCTGAAAGGTCAGCGAAGCGAAGAGCAGGAATTGAGTTCCCTGCTTGGCGGCTTTGGCAAAAGAAACAGGTCGAAGAGTCCGGCCAGGCGAGCCTCGAGGAAAAAATGAACGGTTCAGAACTCTCCAACCCGGCCTACCGCATCGAAACGAAGCGCCTGCTGGTGCGCTGTTATAACCCCGTCGACGCGCCGCTTCTGGCGGAGGTGGTGACTGCAAATATCGAGCACCTGCGCCCCTGGATGCCGTGGGCGTACGCCGAACCTGAACCCATTGAAGAAAAGGTACAGCGCCTGAAGAGGTTCCGCGCCAACTTCGACCTCGGTGAGAACTTTGTTTATGGCATCTTCAATCCGGAGAATACGCGGCTGCTTGGCGGGACGGGCCTGCATCCACGCATCGGGGAACGACAGCTGGAGATCGGCTACTGGATCGATAAGGATTTCATCAATCAGGGGCTCGTGACCGAATCCACCGCGGCGCTCATCAAGGTTGCCTTCGAGCTCATGCACGTTCATCGCATCGAGATCCATTGCGACCCGGCCAACGCGGCCTCTGCGGCCATCCCGCGCAAGCTGGGCTTCATGCACGAAGGCACATTGCGGGCCAAGACACCCTTTCTCGAGCGTTGGAGCGATTCGATGGTCTGGGGACTGCTCGAAAGCGAATATCCTGACAGCCCATCGGCGCAGACGGAGATCAAGGTCTTCGACGCAGATGGGCAGCAGGTGTTATGAAGTCCATTTTCAAAAAGCTCATTGAAAAGCCCATCTTTATTCTCTTAGCCGTCAATATCCTTGTCGGCTTGTTTATATTTCGAGATTATGGCTTCTCGTGGGATGAACCTCTTTTCTATGACTATGGAAACGCCCTCGGATACGCCTATTCGCCC
>JBAVVF010000308.1:0-6770 GCA_049697155.1 Anaerolineales bacterium | reverse complement strand
GCCATGCAGACCTACTGCACCGAGTTCGCCCGCCGCACCCATCTGCCGGTCACGTTCGAAGGGGATGCCGCTTTGCCGGTCCTGCCCGATATTTACAACATCACGCTCTACCGCGTCCTGCAGGAGGCGCTGACGAACGTAGTCAAGCACGCCGAGGCCAGCCAGGTCTGGGTGGACTTGAACGTGGAGGATAACATCGTCAATCTGACGATCCAGGATGATGGCATCGGCTTCAGCGAAAAAGAATCCGCCTCGAATGGCATCGGTCTCGCGGGTCTGCGCGAGCGGATCACCATCGCAGGCGGCACGCTCAACATCAGTTCCGGGCCGCAGAATGGGACCATCCTCTCGGCGCAGCTGCCGTTGTCGGGCCGCAGCCAGACCGCGGGGGCGACATGATCCGAGTCCTCATCGCGGAAGATCACCTGATGGTGCGGGCCGGCATCCGGGCCCTGCTCGAGAAGGCCGGCGACATCCACGTGCTGGGCGAGGCTTCCAACGGGCAGGAAGCCATTGAGATGACGGAACAGCTCAAGCCGGACGTGCTGATCATGGACATCATGATGCCGCGCCTGAACGGCATCCAGGCGGCTGAGCACATCCGCGACCTGAAGCTGACCGCGCATATCCTTCTGCTTTCCATGTATTCGGATGAGCAGTTCGTGCACCAGGCCCTGCAGTGCGGTGTGAAAGGCTATGTTCTGAAATCGTCGGTCAGCGACGAGCTGCTCTGGGCGGTCCGCGCGGTGGCAGCCGGCAAGACCTATCTGAGCGCGCCCATCTCGGACATCGTCGTCGAAAGCGCCGCGCACCCGCGCTCGGCAGCCCAGGATGGCGATCCGTTTTTCAGCCTTTCCCCGCGCGAGAAGGAAGTCCTGCAGTTGATCGCAGAAGAATACACCAGCGCCGAGATCGGGAAGATGCTCTTCATCACCGAGAAGACGGTCGAGAAGCACCGCTCCCGCCTGATGGAGAAGCTGAGCGTCCGCAACCTGGCCGGGCTGGTGCGGCTGGCAATAAAACATCATTTGGTGGATAGTGACGGATAGGTTTTGGGGACGAATAGCGGTTAGCGGTTAGCTTTTAGCGATTAGTTTTGAGTGGCGACCCGGTGGTCGAGTAGAGCGAGTGGTTTTCTCGCTCGTATCGAGACCACTGGTGGCAATTAGCACTCTGTTTGCTGCAAGGAGACAACATGCCCAGCACGGTTTTGATCGTTGATGACGAATACTCAGGCCGGCAGACGCTCCAGGCGATCCTGGAGGGGGAGGGCTACGAGCTTGAGATGGCCGAGAACGGGTTGCAGGCCATCGAGAAGGCCAGGCAGCTCCTGCCGGACGTGATCCTGCTGGACGTGATGATGCCCGGCATGACCGGTTTCGAGGTCTGCCAGCGCGTGCGCAGCGACCCGCAGATCGCCGAGATCCCCATCATCATCCTGACCGCCCTGGACGACCGCGAATCCCTGCTCAATGCGCTGAAGGCCGGCGCAGATGATTTCATCTCCAAGCCCTTCGACCGCCATGAGCTGCGGGCCCGCCTGTTTGGCATCACCCGTCTGAACCGCTACCAGAAGCTGATCCAGGAGCGCGCCAAGCTCCAGGAGGCCAACGCCCAGCTGCTCTCCGCCTACGAAGCGACCATCGAAGGCTGGTCGCATGCCATGGACCTGCGCGACCGCGAAACCGAGGGTCACAGCCGCCGGGTCGCCGAGCTGACCGTGAAGATGGCCCGGGCCTTCGGCATGCGCGAGGAGGAGATCATGCACCTGCGCCGCGGCGCACTCCTGCACGACATGGGCAAGCTCGGCATCCCCGACTCCATCCTGCATAAAAGCGCCGGCCTGACCGAGATCGAGTGGGCCGTCATGCGCAGCCATCCCCAGATCGCTCACGACATGCTCTATCCGGTGGAGTATCTCCGCCCTGCCCTCGACATCCCCTATTGCCACCACGAGAAGTGGGATGGATCAGGCTACCCGCGCGGGCTGAAGGGCGAGGCAATCCCCGCCGCCGCACGCCTGTTCGCCATCGTGGACGTCTGGGATGCATTGACCTCCCGCCGTCCCTATCGCGCCGCCTGGCCCGAGCCCGAGGCGCTGACCTACCTCCGCCAGCAGTCCGGCAAACACTTTGACCCCCAGGTAGTGGAATTGTTTTTCAAGGTCATCAAGTAACCTCGCTCATCATCCATCCTCGCATGCCTGAGCGCCCGGCTTATGGCTCGATCAGGAAGTTATCGAACGCCGCGGCTGCGGCACCCCCATTTTCGCCGGAGTACAGCCCTACCTGTCCCTCCGTGAAAAGATCAAGCTGAAAGGCTGTCTCCTGGCCATCAACGATCGCTTCATATCTGTTGCCGCGCACCACGAGCTGGATGATGTACGGCTCCGATCTGCATAGGCTCAGCTCTCTTCTGGTGGTGTTGACTTCGGTCAAAATTCCATTCTGTCTGTACCGCCAAACGATCGTCGAGGCCGGATAGTCGCAGTCAAAGGCGAACTGCACATGATTATCTCGGTCCTGATAGCGAAGAAAAACTGCCGCAAAATAGGAAGTCGGTTGGCCGGTCGAGCTGCTTGTGTTGACAGATAACTGGTAATCCTGCCAGCCCGGATCGCCCATAAACATCGCTGCACCGTTATAGATCTGAGCTGCAGCAATCCCTCCCGAATCCGTTGGCGACCAGTCGTTCAGGTTGACTGCCCAGATGGCTGCATCTATGCCGTTGTCAAAGTTGTCAAAGAATTTTCGGACGGAGCTTGCCGGAGTCTCGGAAGGGATCGCGGTGGGCGAATCCGTCGATGCCGGCGCACTCGTCGGCGCCGGGATATCCGTGGATGTAATCATCACGAGCGGCGTTGGTGACCCCGGAGTTGACCACATCCCGATCGCGTAGCTGACCAGCCAGCCGATCAGGCCGAGACCAGCCAGACCGAGAACGACTCCCAGGGATCGCACTGCGCGGCTTTTGTTTCGTCCGCCTGTCAAAATGCCGCCTGGTTTCCATGAGACCCTTTCGATCACCTCGATCAATTTCCGTGCATCATGCTGAAAGCGTGTATCGCTCAACTCACTGGCATTGCGCCAGGATAACTCCTTGAGATCGTCAGGCAGTTCATCGGTGCCCGGCATGCCGGCCCCCCGCACGAGGACCGGGATGACTCGCACGCGCGGGTTGGCGAGCGCACTCGCGATTTCCACCCGCACCCAATCCTGTGGATTATCCAGTCGCCGCTGCCCCTGTGCATCTGCGATGCTCAGCCATTGTTTCCCAATCATCACCAGCACCACGTCGCATGTCCCGACTGCATTGGAGACGGCTTTTCGGAAATCTTCACCCGGTTGAATGGTGTCGACGTCCATAAAGACGTTCCTTTCTCCAAAGTGAGCAGTCAGATAATCGAACAGGCGCCCCGCGTATCCGGCACTGTCATCCCGCCGGTAGCTGATGAATATTTTCATGAGGTAGAGCCTCCTTGGTACAGGACGGTTTTTTTGATAAACATAGTGCTCCAGCCGCCTCTTTCAGCGCGCCGTCAGATACACCTCGTAAACATACGCGCCCGCCGGATAGTTCCTTTCCCCGTCAGATACCTTCGTAAAGATATTTCGCTCTGCCTGCAGGACGTACGTTTGCCCGGCGACCCAGCCGCTCAGGGCGATCACCGTGCTCCGGCAGCTCCAGCCATCCATTTCATAATCGTGGAGGAAGATGTAGTCATCGGGCAGGGCACGCCCGTTGACGTAAAAGGACGTCTTCATGCTCGCCATATCCTCGTTGAAGCGCCGCATGTTCTTCGCACACCAGAAAATGGAAAAAAGATATTCCTCTTCCGCCCGCACGGCACCCGAGTAGGCCAGTTTGCCGGGAGCAGGCATATCGGGCACGCTGATCCCGTTCTCGTTCCAGATGCTGGGCATGCCCGAGGTCAGGTCGCTGGAGGCGGGCTTGCGGACGGTAATCGAGAACGCACCCGAGGGAGTCTCGCTGGGGAGCTCCAGCGTGGGCGTCGGGGCGTTCGTCGCCGTGTGGGCCGGCTCGACCGGGTGGAGCCGCGCGGGCGTTGGATAGCGGAGCGGCTGCAGGCTGAAGGCAATCATCCCGAAGCGGTTGAGCAGCACGAGGACGATGACCGCCAGAAGGGCGGTCAATCCGAGAATGATTTTGGGCAGCCACTTTTCCGGGCCGCCTGGCTTGTGTGAACTCATGCTGCACCTCCAGCGGGTTTCCCGGAATCATACTTCAAATTCCCGCCTCCTGTCAGGCGCCGGTCGAGCAGGGCAGGGCTTGAGCCCCGCCTGTAGATTTTATTTCACCCGGAACGTCCAGCTGTCGAAACCCTGCTTGCCGGAACCGTCGGTGGCACGCGCCTCCACGAGGTGAGTGCCGCGCGGCAGGTTGTAATATTTATGCGGGCTGACCGCCATCCACTCGCCCCCGTCGATCCGGTAAACCAGCTCGGTCACGCCTGAATCACAGGGGGCATCCATGGCTTCGAACCAGACGGGGTCGCTGCTTTCACCCGTCCAATGGTGCATGATCTGGATGTGGGGACTGTATCTGTCAGGCGTCTCAGCCGGGCAGAGACCCAGGTCGGCAACCACAGAGGCAGCTCCCTGGCCAACGTCCGTTCCCTGCAATGCCAGCACGTTTTTCCCCGGCTGGAGCCAGCCGGTCACGTCCAGCTCCAGAAAACTGACGTTCCTAAACGAGTCCCTGTAGACCAGGTTGCCATTCACGTACACGTTGACGGAATCATCCGCCGCCACCACCAGCCGGGCCCGGGAAGGCACGACCTGGACGTTGAATACCTTGCGGAAGTATAATGTATCGTTCCGATTGTAATGGTACGGATACTCCCACATGTCTGCTGCCCGGCTGGCCGGGATGAGCCTGTTCTCCTCCACCGACACACGACTCCAGGACGAATCGTCGAAATCGACGTCCTTCCAGCCCTCCGGCGGGTTGCGCATGAACAGCCAGGTCCGGTCGCTGATGACGTGATATTCCGTATGGGCCGGATCGGGCGTCGGTGTGACCGTCTCCGTGGGCGCCGGAGTGTCCGTCGGCCGGGGCGTGGAAGTGCGCGTCGCGGTGGGCGGCGGGAGCGGCGTGACCGTCGCCGGCGGGACGGCAGGAGCCGTGCAGGCCGTCACGAAGAATGCCAGCATGAGACAGGCTGCGGTATTGATCTTTGTTTTCATCATTGTTCTCCTGTAGATCCCATGTCGTTGCGAGTGGCGCCGCCGGTCGAGTAGGGGTTCCCCTGCTGGGACCATTCATATCATCTTTCTTCCAGTTCCCGCAGGATGGCGGATAGGACGCCTTCGATATCCTTCATCACAGCATTGTTCCAAAAGCGGATCACGCGATAGCCTTGTGTCCCCAGGTACTCCGTTCGTTCTCCGTCATGCTCCTGCTGTTCGAGATGCTGGCTCCCGTCAAGCTCGATGACGAGCCTGCCTTTGGGCGAACAGAAATCCGGAACGTAATTCCCGACCGCGTGCTGCCTGCGAAACGTGACTCCCAACTGGTCGTTTCTGATCCTTGACCAGAGTTTGCGTTCCGCCGGGGTCGAGGCTTTTCGAAGTTTGACTGCGTAGTGTTTTGTTTTTGGATTACTTCGTTTTGGGCGTGGCATGGGCCCCCTCCTAGCCTCCCCCATTTGCGCCCCGCCCAGAACAGCGGGACGAAAATGGGGGAGGGACAACTTCAACCTGGGCAAACATAAAAATATTCATTCCTACATTACATTCCCCTCCCCCAAATCCGACGATGAATTCGTGAAGTGTTCATTCGACTGTCAACTTGTCGTATTTGGGGGAGGTCGGGAGGGGGCCGGACCCTGCCCTTCACTCCTCCGCTCCCTCCTCTTCCTGCTCCTCCCTCTGCCTGGACGGACAATGCCTGTCGGCGAAGGAGCAGTAGACACAGCATTGACCCGCGATCGGACGCAGCACTGCGCCGCAGCCGGCGCATTCATAGTACACGACTCAGGTATCAGGCGGCATTTGCTCGGTCTTCGCAAACCCGCACTGCGGACAGGTGATCGTCACATTCAGCTCGATCGGGCTGGCCATTTATGATTCCACGATCCTGATCTCGTCTTCCGTCAACCCATACAACTCATAGACCAGACTGTCGATCTGCCGGTCCGTGGACTCGATCTCGCGTTTCACCATCTCCTGCTCCTGCGGCGTGCGCGGGGACTGCTTGTGCAGAGCCAGCATGCGCTCCACCAGCGACACCATCCTGTCGTGCCGCGCTTTGTCGGCAGGGTCGGAGAAGTTGATGGGACGGATGGGAAGCCCGCGAATAAATCGCGATTCGTAACTGTACCAACCCCCACGCATCGTTGTTGCAACTTGATGTAAATACCACTCCAGTAATTTACTGTTCAATAAACCTAAAATATATTCACGAGAGTATTCTGGCATCACCAAAACGCCATAACCTCCAGCAGCGCCACCTGTAAAATAACAATCTCCGGTTTCATCGATTGAGAAAGACGAACGGGCGGCTATATCAGGTGTGAAAATTTTCGGCAATGATATGACATCAAAATTTTTGGGGTAAATATATGCATACCAGCGGTGTCCTTGCATTCTCCCATCTTCTCTATTTTCCAAAAAACCTTTGTTGGCAAGTAGATAATCCCAAGTCAAAGGATACTTTGCTCTCATGGCTGATTCGGTGATTAGAGAAATACCATTATCTCCCTGAGGAGCATATGGGAAAAGCAAAAGGCGATTGGTGCGAGTTAGCAG
>JBAVVF010000307.1:0-7240 GCA_049697155.1 Anaerolineales bacterium | reverse complement strand
CGGTCATATAGCCGAGCACGCTCAGGATAAAGAATACGCCCTGGGTGATGCTCCAGGCAAAATGATGCCCCGGCTGATAGACTGACACGAAGTAAATTGTGGCCCCGGCCCGTTCGAGGCGGTCAGCGACGGCCTGGGCAACGGCAGTTACATGGGCCTGGTCGGTCTGGTTTTCGGCCACGCTGACCGCCAGCGAATCGTAACTGGAGGAGCCGCCCAGCCATTCAAGTGTCTTGGGCGTGACATAGGCATTCAGCGCATTTGTAAAACCGAACGGAAAGCCCGTCACATCGTGCATATAGCCTGCCAGAGTCAACTCACGGTGTTTGCCATTTCCCAATTCCACAACGATCTTGTCGCCGGGTTTGTACCCAAGCGGCATGGCCGAAGCGTCCACGATGATCTCTTTCTCGCCCAGAACCGGGAGGCTGGTTTCCCCTGCCGCAGGTTTGAGTTGATTTAACGTTGTCTGGCTCGGATCCTTCACCGCGGTGAACTGGATCGAGATCTGTTTATCGTCTGTGCGAACCACTTTGCCGCCGGCTGAACTGCGGCCTTCGACCGCGTCCACGCCCGGCACCTCGCGGGCGGTCTTGACCATGGCATCGTCCAGCGGCCAGGCATAGATCGTCGCTTCGGAGGGGCTGGCGGAAAGGTAATCGCTGTCCATGCTTTCGTTCATGTACAGCCCCAGGTTGCTGTTGAAACCCACGGCCAGCGTGCCGACCGCGATGGTAATGATGACCAGGAAGGTGCGCGACTTGTTGCCCCAGAAATCGGACCAGACCTTCTTCCAGCGGCTGCTCATGAGGTCCCGTCCCTTCCCGGAAGATCACCGGGACTTCGTCGGGCAACGTTTTCCATGTTCCTGTTCGCCAGCTTCTGCAGCGCCTCGCGCGTGGCCTCGGATTGTGCCAGCAGTTCGTCGAGCTGATCGTAGCTGAGGACCAGAACCTCGACCGGGTTGTGCTCCGAGGCGCGCACGGAGGCCCAGCGCCTGCGCTCGTGGAAGAACGCCATTTCGCCGAAGACCTTCCCCGGTCCGAGCTGGAGGGCAACGACATCTGATTGATTCTCGCGCGGCAGGACAACTTCCACGTTTCCTTTGGAAACGATGTAGAAGGAATCCGCGTTCGTACCTTCCGAGATGATCATTGAACCCGCTTCATAGGTCTGGCATTTGGCCAGGCGCGTGGCCTGCAGGAGCTGGTCCTGGGTCAGCGTCGGCATGGCTTTGGCGACGTATTCATTGACGATCTCGCCGTCGGTGATGAGGGCTGTGCGGTGGGTCTGCTTGGCCAGGCCGCTGTCGTGGGTCACGATGATGATCGTCTTGCCCTTGGACACGAGATCGTTGAACAAGGCGAAGACGGATTCAGCTGTCTTGGAGTCCAGGTTGCCGGTCGGTTCGTCGGCAATGATGATCGGCGGATCGTTGGCGAGGGCGCGGGCGATCGCGACGCGCTGCTGCTGTCCGCCGGAGATGGCGGTGGGAAGCTTGTAGGCATGGTCGGCCAGCTCGACCATCTCGAGCAGCCCGAGCGCGCGTTTTTCACGCTCGCGCATCGGGTAGGTCCGGCAGAAATCCATCGGCAGCATGATGTTTTCGATGACCGAGATGGTCGGCAGCAGCTGGAAGAACTGGAAGACAATGCCCAGGTTCTTCCCGCGCCAGCGTGCCATCTGGTTTTCATTGAGTTTATGGACGGCTGTGCCGTTGACATACACCTCGCCGGAGGTGGGGCGGTCGATGCCTGTGACCATGTTCAGCAGGGTCGATTTGCCGCTGCCCGATTTGCCGATCACGCCGACGAATTCACCCGCATGGATCTGCAGGTCGATGCTGCTCAGGGCGCGGAAATCCCCGATGGCCGTCTTGTAAAACTTATGGACATCCCGCAGATCGATAATGGGATGAGAGCCGTTTCCGTTGTCCTGGGGCTCGTTATTTCTAAAGAATGGCAGGGTGAACATAGTATCCTCCGGGTAACTTTAGGCGTAAGCCAGACTGTCGCGCACACTGATGCGGGTCGCGCTGCGTGCGGGCAGTATGGATGCCACGATTGAAATGACTACGACAGTAATAAACCAGGTCGTCACGGCCGACCAGTTGTATTGATAATCGAGCGTGGCGCCGAACATGGCCTTTCCCAGGGCATCTGCCAGCAGCGGGCTGACCAGGAAGGAAATGGGCATGGCGACCAGCCAGCTCAATAATCCCTGTAACAGCCCCTCCATTACAAAGATGCCCAGGATGGCCCGCGAGCGGGCGCCTACAGCCCGCAGCACACCGATCTCCTTCGTCCGTTCGATGACGCCGATTGAGAGCGCGCCCATCAGGGCCAGCCCTCCGACCAGCGCGACGATGATAGCCAAGGAGAGCATCATCCAGATCACAATGGCGAATTGCCAATCAGCGGTCTTGCGGGAGTCAGCCTGAGTTTCACTGATCGCGACTTTCAAGCCGTGGTGATCATACATTTCCTTGAGCTGTTTGGTGACTGCTGCAGTGAATTCAGGGTCGTGGGAAGTCGTGCGCACATACAGCACGGAACCCTGCCCATATTTCTTCGTTGTCTGATACAGGGATTCCAGGGGCGCGAAGATGGTGTCCTGATTGAAGCCGCCGACGAACACCGGATCATACAGTCCGACCACCTGCCATTCATCCTTGCCCAGTTGGCCCAGGTCGAGGATGACTGTGTCGCCAACCTGAATCTCGTTATCTTCCGCGGTCTGACGTGTCATCACGACAGCCCGGCCGTTCTCCCCAGGCAGGAACCAGCGGCCGGCGACGATCAGCGGCGAGGAAAAATCACTGCCTGTGGGGATGCCTTGTAAGCTGGTACCGATCCCGGCTTCCTTGATCAGTTGACCTTCCACGAAAAGGGTTGCCGACTGGACCAGACGCAGTTCAGAGGCCTCCACACCGGGTACGGTCTCCGCCAGCGCCTGGACGCGCCCGGCCCTCTGGTTTGACCCGAACTGGATCGTCGTATCGAAATGCCGGCGGCCGTAAAGGTTGTCCAGCGTGAATGTGGCGGAGGAGTTAAGGCTCATGACCATCAGGAACGAGCCGCCAGCAGTGATCAACACCAGCTGGGTCAGCAGCAGGCGCCCGCGATGCCGGAACATGTTTCCAAAGGCAGTCGCATACAGGGTCGGCAGCCAGCTCTGCCCGAAGGCATCCACCAGACGGTCGAGCCGCCCGGAACGAAAATCGCCGCCCAGCCCGTAGCTGGCGATGGCCTGCCGGACGCTGATCCGGGCCCCGTGCAGCACGGGCGGTAAGCCCGCCAGCAGCGGCGCAGCCAGGGCGGAGATCACCTGGAAGGTGACCGCCTGCGCAGAGAGTTCGAACTGGACGTAATCTATGTTGTAGAGATTCAAAAAGATTTTGGTGGTGGTGGAAGCCACCAGCGCGCCTAACGGTAGAGCAATCGCCAGCGCCAGCATTCCGTAGACTAATGCATTGACGAGATATATCCCGATGATCGTACTGGTTCTGGCGCCGATCGCCTTGAGGATGCCGATCTGATTCGTCTGCTGCGTGATGAGGTTGGAGAGCGTGTTGTAGATCAGGATCGCGCCCACCACGACGCAGATAATAGCCAACAGCTTCTGGACCAGCGTAAAACCGTCCATCATGCTGCTGCCCCAATGCTCCTCCGGATCCTCGTAGACGAACGATCCGACACCCACGCCTTGTTTGGCGAGTTTATCCTTGATGGCAGAGGCAACCTCGCGCGCATGGTCGTAACTGTACGGTGTGATCCGCACGTAGAATGCACCGAATTTGCCCTCCGGCACGTTCAGGCGTTCCATGCCTTCACCACTCATAAAAAAGAATGCCAGGTCCATGAACTGCGGCGGCGGCACGAACGGGTGACGGATCAGGCCTGTGACGGGCAGTGTCCGTTCCTGGTCGCCGATCTTGAAGATGACCGAATCACCGATCTCCACTCCCAGAAATTGAGCTGCCATGCGTTCAATGGCAAGATCATTCTTTGTGCCGGGCCAATGCCCGCCTCGCAGCTGCAGCAATTCATATTTCTGCGCTTCGAAATCGGGACGCATCTGGACGACAGCCTGCCGCCATTCGTCTTCGGGGTGCAGCTTGTAAAGTGC
The DNA here is from genome assembly GCA_049697155.1 of Anaerolineales bacterium. GTDB lineage: Bacteria > Chloroflexota > Anaerolineae > Anaerolineales > Villigracilaceae > Defluviilinea. The sequence goes on along the minus strand of JBAVVF010000307.1, from coordinate 3,112 downwards.
AGTGACCGAGTTGTAGGGTTCGACGTCCTCGACCCCGGGCACTTCCCTTACGCTGAGAATAACGTCCTTGTCAACATAACGTGCCAGACCCACATCAATGTGAGTGGGCAGTACGGCGCGGTGAGACTCATTCATGTTCGTGATGAGCAGTTCGCTCATGCCGAAGATTGCGCCGACAGCGAACACACCGGCGGCGATGCTTAGCACCGCCAGCAGGGTACGCGTCTTGTTGTGCCACAGGTCGAACCAGACCTTGTACCAGATCACGCTCATCTCAGACCTTCGCTTCCCGCCATTCGACGTTTTCGCGCTCGTGACGGTCAGCAGCCTGGCTGAGCGCCTCGCGCGTGACCTCGGACTGGCCCAGCAATTCGTTGAGTTGGTCGTAGCGGATGGCCAGCACTTCCACGGGGCTGCTTTCCGAGGCGCGGACCGAAGCATTGCTCTTGCTGTTGTGGAAGAAGGCGATTTCGCCGAAGTACTTGCCGGGTCCCAGCTGCAGGATGACCACATCCGACTGGTTGGGGCGCGGCAGAACCACCTCCACCGTGCCCTTCGACACGATATAGAATTTGTCGTTATCCCTGCCTTCCGTCAGGATCATCGCTCCCGCTTCGTAGGCGCGGGCGTTGAACTTGTGCGTGGCGGAGAGCAGCTGCGCAGCGGTGAGCGTGGGCAGTGCCTTGGCCACATACTCGTTGACGATCTCCCCGTCTGCGATCAGGGCAGTCCGGTGGGCGCGTTTGGCCAGCGCGCTGTCATGGGTCACGATGATGACCGTCTTGCCCTGGGCGACGAGATCATTGAAGAGGGCGAACACCGATTCGGCGGTTTTCGAGTCCAGGTTGCCCGTCGGCTCATCGGCAATCAGGATCGGCGGATCGTTGGCCAGGGCCCGCGCGACCGCGGCGCGCTGCTGCTGTCCGCCGGAGATCATGCTCGGCAGTTTATGACGATGCTCACTCAGTCCCACCAGTTCCAGCAGATGTTCGGCGCGCCGGCGTCGCTCACGCTGTGGGATTTTCCCGGCCAGGTCCATCGGCAGGATCACATTTTGCAGGAGATTGAGGGCCGGCAATAATTGGAAGAATTGGAAGATAATCCCAAGGTTCGTGCCGCGCCAGATGGCCATCTGGTTCTCGTCCATACCATGCATGGCTGTGCTGTTGACCCAGACCTCGCCTGTGGTGGGGCGGTCGATCCCGGCAATCATGTTCAACAGCGTGGATTTGCCGCTGCCCGATTTCCCGATGATGCTGACGAACTCCCCGGCCCGGATGCTCAGATCGATGTGCTTGAGGGCATGGTAATCCCCCGCGGCGCTCTGGTAGTACTTATCCACGCCGCGCAGGTCGATCATCTGCGTGTGGCCGTTGGACTCAGCTTTGGGCTCGTTGTTTTTAAAGAATGGAAGAGTAAACATGGCAGCCTTTGGCGTCCCCTTTTTCCTTCCATCGCCGTCTGTCTATCCGGCGATGGAAGGAGTGTAAAGGAGAAGATCTATTCTTCGAATTTGACTTCCGCGGTCATGCCCCAGCGCATGGCAGGATCCACATCCGTCAGGATGACGTTGACTTCGTAGACGACGTCGCCCTGGTTCTCTGTGAAGGTTTGTCCAATGGAGGAGATGGTGCCCTTCAGCTCCACATCCGGGATTGCATCCAGGGTCACGATCACGGACTGGCCCTCTTCCAGCTCCACCACATCGATCTCGGTCAGATCGGTGGTCTTGACGACCCAGTGCGAGAAATCGGCGACGGTCACCGCGGGCTCCCCGGCATTGATCGAACTACCCATTTTGGCATTCAGGTTGGCGACCACGCCATCGAAGGGGGCCGTGACCGAGAAAGCAGCCACCCCGGCCTTGGCAGCGTTCAGCCGGGCTTCCAGGACCGCCAGCTGATCGGCATCCACGCCGCCTTTCAGACGGTCATAGGTCTTCTGAGCCGCGTCCAGCTCCGCCTTTTTCAGCGCCAGATCGTTCTCCGCCTCGATGATCCAATCTTCAGGGGCGGGACCCTTGAAGCTCTGGGTCTTGACCCGATACTCATAACCTTTCCAGGTCTGAACCAGGGTTCGCTTCGTTTGGGTCTGCGGAATCTTATTGTCATTGTTGAGATAGTCCAGATAATCGACGGCATCATTGTATTCTTCCTGGGCATCCTTCAGGTCGATCACGGCCTGAGCCAGGTCGGTGCCGGCCGTGAGTTGCAGATCGTTCAAGGCCTTCTCCGCACTTACGAGCTCAAGCTGGGCGGCCGCGTAGTTCGTGTCCGATTCGTCACCCAGGCGGATGAGCGGATCGCCCTTCTTCACCGCCTGACCTTCCTCCACCGGCACTTCACTGACCACGCCGCTGGCGGTGAAGGCGATCTCGGCATAGCGGATCGGTTCCACGCGTCCTTCTGCAATGATCGTGCTGTCTGCGATCACTGTCGGGATGGCTTCCGGTGTTGCTGTTGCCTGGTCTGGAGATGAACAGGCTGTGAAAAGCAGGCTCAAACCCAAAAGTGTGATAAGTAATTTCTGTTTCATGTTTGTTTACCTCCGTGGTCTTTCTACACCAATCCTACAACCTTCAGGGAAATAATTCCCTCGTCGATGGGAGAGTTTTTACCTAGCCGATTGGATAGGCGCTTAATCTTCAATAGTGTACGTCGTTCAGCGCAGGAGGTTGCAAAATTGTCAGGTCTTTCCTGGCACTGTCCATGGGGCAGGTGCGCACTCTACCGGTTTTGGTGGGGATGTTTTTTGCAGTCTGGCGGTGGTTTGAACTCCGCCTCTGTCCATTGGGTCGCTGATAGTGGTTTGGGTGAAAATAAGCTTTTGTTCTGCTCCTTTTTGTGGCAGGATCGGGCCTGACAGCGATCCTGCCGTTCCTGCTCCGTTTGACGGCCTGCTAAATGGTAAGTTTCAGGCACTGACCGCGGACCAAAGACAGTAGACCATTGCTCATGGTCCATCCTCGATTATCCCGGGTCCAGCGGGGTGTTCGATCGATCACACAAATCAGCTCTCATCTGCACGATAACAATAGACTGACGGTGGGTGGTAAAGGCGGCAGCCAGTACGCCAGAAATTCACACAGGCTGAATTTTGACCATATCAGAAT
>JBAVVF010000306.1:0-4257 GCA_049697155.1 Anaerolineales bacterium | reverse complement strand
GATTTGCGCTGATTAAAAGAAAAATCTGCGTTAATCAGCGTGAATCAGCGTCCCATTGTTTTAAAACTGTTGACCCACTTCGAAACATTAATTTCGTTGTGGGTCATATTTGTTCATTTCTCTTTTTTATCTTTTCGTTTTCCTTTTTTGTCATCCTCATCGTGTGCCATCATATCGATGGCAATCGCGACTGCGAGAATAAGGATGTCGTTCTGCCCCTCGTCAATCTCCACACCGTAGGTATCGGTCAGCCGGAACCACTTTCTGGAGATTTCAGCCACTTTGTTCCAGCCCTGCTTGATCGAATACTCATAGTCGAAGATGTTACCCTGGACTGTCAGGTCGGCTCCGTTCCTGACCTTGACCGTCCAGCGGTCGCGCAGAGGCGTGAGAAGCGCCTTCTTGATGACGGCCAGCTGTTCGCCGTCGGGCCCCTCAACGGTCATCGTATCGCGGATGGCCAGCAGACGCTCTTTGATCGTGCACAACGGCTTGCCGTTCAAGTCTTCAAAGACAAGCGTCTGGCGGATGCGGAACACCTTGCCGTCCACCTTGAAGACCCTTTGGCCTTCCCCATTTTCGATCCAGAAATCGTCTCCGATGGAGATCAGGTTTTGACGTATTTTGTAACGGGTGGTCATGGGAGTTCCTTTTGAGTTGGATGAATAAACCTTTACCTCAGTATAATCCATAAAAAATGAGTTCCGTCATTGCGAGGAGGATTGAGGCGCCAAGCGCCGAAAACCCGACGAAGCAATCTCATTTATGCTTTGCAAGCAAAAAACTTCGCATGAGATTGCTTCGCTTCGCTCGCAATGACGGGCACTGGAGGGCACATGTCAGCATTTTTGGAAAAATATGGACGCTGGGCGCTGGTCACCGGCGCCGCCATGGGACTGGGGGCGGAGTTTGCCCGCCAGCTGGCACGCAAGGGCTTGAACCTCATCCTTGTGGATATTCAGGAAGAACCATTGACCATCACATCCCAGGCTCTGTCCCGCGAGTTCAATGTGGACATTCGTCCGGTCGTTTTGGATCTGGCAATCCCCGATTTTTTGCCGCAATTACATGTCTCCACCCGTGACCTTGAAATTAGCTTGCTGGTGAACAACGCGGGCATCTCGGCTATTGGGCATTTCCTCGCTGTGCCAGTGGAAAAGCATCTGGCTGTCCTCGCAGTCAACGCGCGTGCGCCGCTGATCCTCGCCCATCATTTTGGTACGCTCATGTACGAGAGAAAACGCGGCGGCATCATCTTCGTCTCCTCCATGTCGGCGCTGACAGGGACAAGCTACGTCAGCGAATATTCCGCCACCAAGGCGCATGAACTGGCACTGGGCGAAGCCCTCTGGCAGGAATTGAGACCGGTCAACGTGGATGTGCTGACCGCAATCGTCGGCGCGGTCGACACCCCCGGCTGGCGCGCGGAGAATCTCAACCCCGGTGCGAAGCGATGGCCGCCGGTCATGTCTGCGGAAGATGCGGTCCGCGAAACCCTGGCAGCGCTTGGAAAAACCCCGAGCTTTGTCCCCGGCGCGCAGAACCGCCTCGCCACCTTCCTGACCACGCGACTGCTATCGCGCAAGTCCGCGGTGGAAACGGTGGGAAAGGAAATGGATAAGAGGTATGGCAAATAAAACAAGTCTGGGGTGTCTTACCGGAAAACAAAAACAGCCTTCTGCTATAATTGATTCAATTGCCGCTTGTCTCATAAATAACCGAACTTTTTATATGGATTTGCACGCTGGAATTCAACTATCAAGGCATGCAAATTCTGCGGCACTCTGTAATCAACAAAAGGACTTCTCTCATGGCTGAAAACATCAGCGTTTCACAAATCTCTAAGTATGTCGGACAGGAAGTGACGATCAAAGGCTGGGTCTACAACCGCACGGACAAGGGCAAGCTGGTCTTTTTGCTCGTACGCGATGGCTCAGGCTTCGTGCAGTGCGTGGCCTTCAAAGGCGACCTGGAACCCGAAGTGTTCGACCGGGTCATGCGACTGTCACAGGAATCGGCTGTCATCATCACGGGTCCGGTGCGCGAAGACAAGCGCGCGCCCGGCATCCCCGGCGGATATGAAGTCGGCGTGAAGCAGATCGAGATCGTGCAGGAGGCCGCGCTGGATTATCCGATGTCGCTCAAGGATCACGGTCCCGACTTCGCGCTCGACCACCGCCACCTTTGGATCCGCATGCAGAGCCAGTGGGCGATCCTGAAAGTGCGTGTAAGGGTCATGTCTGCGGTGCGGGAGTACCTGGACAGCCATGGATTTTTCAATCTCGATACGCCGATCCTGACGCCGGCCGCGGCCGAGGGGACCACCACCCTCTTCGAGACGCCCTACTTCGACGAAGGCTTCGCCTATCTCGCCCAGACGGGCCAGCTCTACAACGAAGCCAATATCTTTTCGTTTGGAAAGGTCTATTGTTTCGGCCCCACCTTCCGGGCGGAAAAATCGAAAACCCGCCGCCATCTGACCGAGTTCTGGATGCTCGAGCCGGAGATCGCTTTCTGCGACCTCGACGGCTTGATGGAAGTGGAAGAAGGACTGATCACCTACATCGTGCAAAGTGTCCTGCGCGACTGTGCGGCAGAGCTGAAGTTCCTGGGGCGCGACACGTCGAAACTCGAGAATATCAGCGAACCTTTCCCGCGTATTTCCTACGATGACGCCGCGAAGCTGCTGATCGACCTCTACGAGAAGGAAACTGATCCCGAACGGAAAGAGCTTCTGAAGTTCGAATGGGGCATGGACTTCGGTGCCCCTCACGAAACCGAGATCACGCAGCGCTACGATAAGCCTGTATTTGTCTACGGCTATCCCTCTGCAGTGAAAGCCTTCTACATGGAACCCTGGCCGAACCGTCCCGAAGTCTGCAAGTCGGTGGATTTGCTCGCACCGGAAGGGTACGGCGAGATCTGCGGTGGCTCCGAGCGCATTTCCGATCACGATCTTTTGCTGAAGCGGCTTCACGATCAAAACCTGCCCGAAGAAGCCTTCAAATGGTACCTGGAACTGCGCAAGTATGGTTCTGTGCCGCATTCAGGATTTGGCATGGGCGTGGAACGCGTCACGGCCTGGTTGTGCGGCATCGAGCACATTCGTGAGGCCATTCCCTTCCCGCGGACGATCAAAAGGGTGTATCCGTAAGGGACTTTGGTCAGAAGGAAGATTGAATTTGAACAGCATGTAGACTGGACATTCTCAATTAAGGAATAGGTGCTATATGGAATGCCCATATTGCAGCAAACCGAATCCTAGCGGGTTAGTCTATTGCAGGGAATGCAGAAAGCCTTTGTTGATCTCCCCCAATAATCCTGCCGGGATCGAGTGGGTGGAGGTTCCAGGCGGTCTGTTTCTTTGCAGCGATGATATTTATGGGGGGAATGCCGAAGTTTTACAGCGAACCTTTACGATCGGCAAATATCCGGTCACGAATGCACAGTATAAGTTATTCCTTGATGCAAACCCCGGAGTTGCAGCCCCCAAGTATTGGGATCAAGAAAAGAGGGAATATCCACCAGGCAAGGAAAATCATCCGGTCGCATATGTGAGCTACAATGATGCAAATGCCTTCTGCAAGTGGGGCGGCTACAGACTGCCAACCGGGAATATGTGGGAAAAGGCTGCCCGAGGCACAGACGGGAGAACCTATCCCTGGGGGGAGGACTGGCAGGATGGCAAATACTGTAACAGTGAGGAAGCAAACATTGGGGATACTACACCCGTCGATCACTATCCAGCGGGAGCCAGCCCGTATGGCATCCTGGACATCGCTGGCAATGTCTGGGAGTGGTGCGATTCAAGAGGTCTGAATAACAGAACGTGTAAGATAACCAGGGGTGGTTCCTTCGGAAGCAGTAAATATGTCGTTGAATGCGCCAGCAAATCTGAGGATGGGCCAAACAACAGCTACATGCCCAATGGTTTCAGGTGTGTTGATTTTCTGCACCTGAAATGAACTGAGCTGGTTCCCTTTTCCAGAGCCGTCAACAGCATGTGCTTGTGACGGCCCCCAGATGAAAATACACAATTAAAAAGTCTTCCGGGCGCTGTCGTCTGGAAGACTTTTGTTTCTTGCTCACATGAATTTCAAGGGATAACCAGTACCTGCCCGACGCCGATATTGTTGATGTTCGTAATGTTGTTGGCTGAAGCGATCGCCGCCACCGTTGTTGCATATTTGATCGCAATGGCGGTCAGGGTATCGCCAGCCTTGACGGTGTGCGTCCGGGGCGCCGGCCCCGAGTCGC
>JBAVVF010000305.1:0-4088 GCA_049697155.1 Anaerolineales bacterium | reverse complement strand
ACTCCATGGCTTTCACCACGCGTGAGATCGCAACCATGTAGGCTGCATCGCGCGTGTAAACGCCTTCTCTTTCGCTCGTCTGCAGGACGGCGTTGAACGCGCTGGTCATTTTGGTGTCGAGCTTCTCCAGCACTTCGGACTTCGTCCAGTAGAAGTTCATATCGTTCTGGACCTGTTCGAAGTAGGAGGTCGTCACGCCGCCGGCATTGCACAGGAAATCGGGAATGTCGAAGATCTTGTTGGCTTTGAAGAATTCATCCGCTTCGGGCGTGCAGGGACCGTTGGCGCCTTCCGCCACCACGCGCACACGGCTGTGGATCTTCTTCACGGTCTCGCCATTGACATGCCCTTCGATCGCGGCCGGGATCAACACATCGGCTTCCTTCGTGATCCAGGCATCGCCGTCTTCGATCACGTAACCAGCTTTTTCCGCGGCTTTGCGATCGACGGTGCCGTACTGGTCCACGATGGTCAGCAGGAAGCGCGGGTCCACGCCGTCCTTGTGGCTGTAGGTGAAGGACTTCTTCTCGTGGCGATCCCAGCAGGATACGCAGGCGACCTTGCCGCCCAGCATTTCCACGAAACCAATGGCCGCGTACTGCGCAACATTGCCGAAACCTTCGATGGCCGCCACGGCCTTTTTGGAGTCCATCTTGAGGTGCTTCAGGGCTTCGCGGACAGTATAGATCACACCGTAGCCGGTGGCTTCGGTGCGGCCTTCCGAACCGCCGCCGCCCAGGGGCTTGCCGGTGAATACACCCGGGGTGTACTGTCCGACCAGGCGGGAGTACTCATCCATCATCCAGCCCATCATCTGAGGTGTGGTGCCAACGTCCGGGGCCGGCACGTCGAGGCGCGGGCCAATGTTCTTCCACATGACGTTGACCCAGCCGCGGCAGATCCTTTCCTTTTCAGCGGTGGAAAGTGCCGAAGGATCGCAGATCACGCCGCCTTTGCCGCCGCCGAGCGGAATGTCGGCGACCGCGCATTTCCAGGTCATCCACGTGGCCAGGGCGCGCACCGTGTCGAACGTCTCGGCCGGGTGGAAGCGGATGCCGCCTTTGTTCGGGCCGCGCGCGTCGTTGTGCTGGACGCGGAAACCCTGGAAGATGCGCATGCTCCCGTCATCCATGCGGACAGGGAGACGGAACGAGTATTCCCGCATCGGCCAGCGCAGGACTTCACTCACACCCGGATCGAGGTTTAAGAGCTTGGCGACGGAGTCGAACTGCTTCTGCGCCATTTGAAAGGCATTGATTTCAACGGACATTGTTGCTTCTCCTGAACGGAATATTATGGGTTTATCGAAAATATAAGCGGGCATCCCGGACAGGGAGCCCGCCTCTGATGGAGCTTATGGCGAACATAAGTTCATAATGTGATTACCCGGACACAACTTCATCTTAACCTTATCACGGGAGTCAAATCCACGTCAATATGATGAAAATCAATTAATTGTCTAACAAAAGACCGGACTTGAGTCCGGTCTTTTTTCCTTAATCCAGGTCCAGATTGTCTTCGTCCGACTCGTCATCCCCTTTGTCGAATTCATATTCCACCTTGTCGTGGTCGAGATAGACCCACAGCAGGAGCACATGCCCATCGGTGGTTTCCACGTTGCGAGCCGCCAGAATCGGGGCGGATTGTTCCACGCCCATATCATTTCGGTAGTGAAGATGTATAGGCAACTTGTCCTTCCAGGCCCGGTAACAGCGTTCCACCAGAGCCGGACCGTTGAACGTCCGCAAGCGGGTCAATGCAGGAACCGATAAACGCGAGCCTTCATTAAGGCCCAATGCCCAGCCATCGTTTACTGCTTCAAAAACAGGAGGCGGGCCCTCAATGATTGTGATTTTGTCATCCATAGTGCCGCCAATATACCACAAAAGCGTTTTTGACCACCTTACGATTCCTCAGTATTTTCCTGACATTTGAGCTCATATACTCCTCCATAACAGGAATAAAGCAAAATTCAGCCTGCTCTGCTACCTGCATTTCGCTCTGCTGTTGGGTTCCTGTTATAACTTCTAGACGGGAATCCTACTCCTTTTGTTTCAAAAAACACCGCGCAATCCATATCCATTTCATTACAAACCTGTCACGCTGGATGCTTGCATATACACATTGGCATAGGTATACTTAAATCACTATGCAACCGGAAAAAATTGGCCTCTACGAAGTAAAGTCCGAGCTGGGCCGCGGCGGAATGGCAACGGTCTACCGGGCATACGACCCCCGCTTCGAACGCGAGGTCGCCGTCAAAGTCCTGCCAAGCGAGCTTATGCACTCCGATCCGCAATTCCGCCTGCGATTCGAGCGCGAAGCCAAGATCATTGCCCAGCTCGAGCATACCGCCATCGTTCCTGTTTACGACGTGGGCGAGGCGGATGGCCAACCTTATTTCGTGATGCGTTACATGAACGGGGGGTCACTATCCGAAAGGATCAAAGCCGGGGGATTGACGATCGAGGACGCGGCCCGCATTCTGGGCGCGATCGCGCCGGGGCTGGATGAGGCTCATTCCAAAGGCATCGTCCATCGCGACATCAAGCCCAGCAACATTCTGTTCGATAAACGCGGGAATCCCTACATTTCAGACTTTGGGATTGCCAAACTGTCCCAGGCCCAGGCCGGCAGCGTGACCGGCAGCGCGATCATCGGCACGCCGGCCTACATGGCTCCGGAGCAGGCCCAGGGCACCGGGACGGATGGGCGCGCCGACATCTACGCGCTCGGCATCATCCTGTTCGAAATGCTGACCGGCAAACAGCCCTACGAGGCCGACACGCCCATGGCAGTTGCCATCAAGCACATCACCGACCCGGTCCCCCACATCCGGCAGGTCGATCCGAAGTTCTCCGAGGGCGTCGATGCGATCATTCAGAAGGCTATGGCGAAGAATAAAAACGACCGCTACGCCACCGCCGTCGAGATGACCAATGCCCTGCAGGACGCGGCCCGCCATGAACCGACCCGGTTACAGCCAAAAATTTCAGCACCCACAATCAAGGCCAGCGCAAAGGAGATCCCGGCCAGGGCCGCGGCTCCGAAAAAAGCATTCAACTTTCTCTATGTAATTCTGCCTGTGCTGGCGCTGGGCGGGATCGCCGTGCTCGTGGGAGGCTATTTCCTGTTCAACGCCGGCAAGACTCCCGCAAAGACCGAAGTGCCGGTCAGCACCTCCACCTCGGCCCAGCCGGCCACGGAACCTTCCGGGCCGGATATCCCCACAGAGGCGCCCCTGGTGATTGTGGAATCGGTCAGCACCGACACGCCGGCCGCACCCATCGATACCGCGGTGCCGTCCCTGTCGGGGCTCGGCGGTGCAGATAAAATCGCCTTCGTCGCCAACCATGAGATCTGGCTGATGAACACCGACGGATCAGAGCTCAAACAACTAACGACGGACGGCGGCTCGAAGAGCGATCTGCAGTGGCTGCCGGATGGCGAGAACATCCTTTTCATCAGCGGCAAGACGATCAAGTTCTATAACATCAAGACCGATGTCGTCGATACGCTGACCACTTTCCCTTCGGCCTCCTCGCTGGATGCCTTCCAGGTTTCGCACGATGGCGCCGAAGCGATGATCTCGGTCAACAATGAGATTTTCGTCATCCCGTTCGATCTCGAAACAATGAAAGGTGTCAGCAAAAAGAGCGACCTGCTGGGACTCGAGCCCTGCATCATCCCCACCGGCAAGACTCCTGCCGCGCTTATTGTACGGGAAGCCCGCTGGGCTCTGGACGATAAACTTGTGGCCTGGCTCTTCAAAGGGCCGGATGCCTCCGACCAGGTCAGTGTGTTTGACGTCAGCGCCTGCGATGCGACATTGATCGACCTGCTCGACAACTTCCCCGGCACACGCTTCACACCGGCAGGCTACCAGACCCGGAAGATGGGTGACTTCGACTGGGACGGACTGAGCCTGTTCACGTTCAACACTGACAAACGCAATAATGGCTGGGGAGAGCTTTATATCTATAACTGGGAAAGCCATAAACCGACCCTGATCCATCCGGTCTCGAACAAGTGCTGCTACCGCGACGCGCGCTGGAGCCCGGATGGCACCTATCTGTTCTTTGCCTTCC
>JBAVVF010000304.1:0-1777 GCA_049697155.1 Anaerolineales bacterium | reverse complement strand
TTGAATTTCGAACAATTTAATTTGGATTCCCGCCTCATGCAGGGAATCAGATACGCGGGCTATGAAACCGCGACTCCCATTCAGGAAGCGGCCATTCCGGCCGCCCTGCGCGGCCGCGACATCATCGGCACCGCCCAGACCGGCACCGGCAAGACCGCTGCCTTCGTTTTACCCATCCTCGACAAGCTGCTCGATGGGCCGCGCGGGATGCCGCGGGCCCTCATCGTCACACCGACGCGTGAGCTTGCCGAACAGATTCATCAGGTCGTCCGCGCCCTTTCAGCAGGGACGAACCTGCGCAGCGCAACCATCTACGGAGGCGTGACTGCCAGCCGCCAGATCAAAACATTGAAGGAAGGCGTGGAAATCCTCGTCGCCACCCCGGGCCGCCTGCTGGATCTCCTCCAGCAGCGTTACGTTCGCCTGGAGCGCATCGAGATCCTGGTCATCGATGAAGCCGACCGCATGTTCGACATGGGCTTCCTGCCGGATGTGAAGCGCATCATCAAAGCCGTGCCGGCTGCCCGGCAGACCATGCTATTCTCAGCGACATTTCCGTCCGAGGTTGAACAACTCGCTGCACAATCACTCCGAGAGCCGCAGCGCATTACCATGGGACTCAGCCGCCCGGTGCATACCGTCTCACACGTACTGTACCCTGTCCCCCAGCATTTGAAGTCTGCCCTGCTGCTGAAACTGCTCAAGCAGACCGCCACCGAATCGGTGCTCATCTTCACCCGCACCAAGCATCGCGCCGACAAGATCGCGCGCCAGATCGCGCACGCCGGATTCCGCGTCACCAGCCTGCACAGCAATCGCACGCAGGGACAGCGCCAGCAGGCGCTCAGCGGTTTCAAGAGCGGGCACTTCCCCATCATGGTTGCCACCGATATCGCGGCCCGCGGCCTCGACGTGGAGAACATCTCGCACGTCATCAACTTTGACATGCCGGATACCGCCGACGCCTACATCCACCGCATCGGCCGCACGGGACGCGCCCAGCACACCGGCGACGCCTTCACGCTGGTCACGCCGGAAGACAATGACCTGATCCGGATCCTCGAACGGATCATGGGAGGACCCATCAAGCGTGAGGTCCTGCCGGACTTTGACTATACGGTTCCCGCGCCGCCGACACTGGGTCGCGGCCGCCCCGAGGGGCAGCGCCCCCCGCGTCCGGCTCCCACGCCGACGCGGCACGCCCGCAACCGGCTCGCACCGAGACGCAGAAAATAATCCTGCCACAGTCTCAGACCGCTTCCCCGCAAGGCGAGGCGGTTTTTGTATACCTATACCAATTCCATTGATTTTTATTTCGTTTTCCTGTAAAGTTGAGGCTGTCCCGTAACCCACCCAAGGAGAAATATCGCTAAAAATTCCCACCTGCCTTACTCATCGTATCCGACCTGACCTAACGAGGAGAACAAGAGATGAAGAACGAAATTCTGGCGCTGGCACGCATCGCATTGATAGGAGTTCTAATGTTGAGCATGGCTTCTTCAGCTACCGCAAAAGGAAAAGGGGATAGCGGATATCAGACCGGATTCGTCCGCTGGCGCGCGGCCGAGAATGGCTTTAGCGGGTGGGCATTGGACGGCGTAAAGCTCAATGCCGGAGCCCTGGAACTCGATCCGGCGACGGCGACCGCCGGCACCGATCCCTATGCGGCGGGGACCTACAACGGGGGAAATTACTATAACGGCGGCTCATTCTTTGTGGGTGAAGCCACCAGCCCGGAGATCGCAACCCCGTTCAACTACCGGGATGCCATCGCCTC
>JBAVVF010000303.1:0-1824 GCA_049697155.1 Anaerolineales bacterium | reverse complement strand
TGCCGCGCGTCTCGCGCGACGACCAGCATGCCGAGAAGCCCAACGGCAGCAACGGGACGGAGCCGGAGGATTCTTTACCGGGCGATGGCCCGCTCGGCCGCAAAAGGGACCTCGTATCAGAGACACTGCGCAAAACCTTCCTGGCCATGGGTGACGATGTCCGCGTCGTCATCATCAAGCTGGCGGACCGCCTGCATAACATGCGCACACTCGGCTATATGCCCGAGGCGAAGCAAAAACGCATCGCCCGGGAAACGCTCGATATCTTTGCCCCGCTTGCAAACCGGCTGGGCATCTGGCAGATCAAATGGGAGCTGGAAGACCTGGGGTTTCGGTATGTAAACCCCGAAAAGTATAAGGAGATCGCCGAGCAGATCCAGGAACGCCGCCCCGATCGCGAAGCCCAGATCGAAACGATCAAGGAAAACCTGATCAAATTACTGGAGAGTCACAGCATCCGGGTGGAGATCAGCGGACGCCCCAAGCATATTTACTCGATCTACAAAAAGATGACGCAGAAGGGCAAGCCTTTTGACCTGGTACGCGATGTCCGGGCTGTTCGTCTGATCGTACCGGACGTTCCGTCCTGCTACGCGGCCCTGGGAGTGATCCACACCCACTGGCGCCCCATCCCCGGGGAATTCGACGATTACATTGCCGCGCCCAAGGATAACTTTTATCAATCCCTCCATACGGCAGTGATTTACGACGACAAGCGCCCGCTCGAGGTCCAGATCCGCACGGCCGAGATGCACCAGAATGCGGAGTACGGCATCGCGGCCCACTGGCGCTACAAGGAAGGGACTCATCGCGACAAGTCCTACGAGCAGCGCATCAACTGGCTGCGCAACATGATGGAGTGGCGCACCGACGTGAACGATGCCCAGGAGTTTGTGGAGGGCATGAAAACGGATGTCTTCCAGGACCGGGTCTACGTCTTCACGCCGCGCGGCGACATCATCGATCTGTCCGCCTCCTCCACGCCCATCGACTTTGCCTATCACGTCCATACGGATATCGGTCACCGCTGCCGGGGAGCGCGGGTCAACGGCAAACTGGTCCCGCTCTACCAGGAGCTCAAGACCGGCGACCAGGTCGAGATCCTGACTGCCAAGCGCGGCGGTCCCAGCCGGGACTGGCTCAATCCCAATCTGGGCCTGGTCCGCACCCAGCGCGCCCGCTCCAAGATCAAAGCCTGGTTCAAGAAGCAGGAGGACGAACAGAACCTGGCTCAGGGACGCGCCACGCTGGAACGCGAGCTGCAGAGGCTTGGCATTGGGGACACCAACTTCGAGAAAATGGCGCGTGAACTGGGCTTCAAAATCCCCGATGAGATGTTCATCTCGCTGGGGAACGGCGACCTGCCGCTTAACAAGATCATCCGCCAAATCTCTGAGACGGAAGAAAGCGCGGATATCCTCGAAGCCACGATCCCGGCCCAGGGGGCCAAGCCTTCCACGGACGTGGTGGAAGTCGTCGGCTTGAAAGGTTTGCTTTCGAACATGGCCCGCTGCTGCAATCCGATGCCCGGCGACCAGATCGTTGGATATATTACGCGCGGACGCGGCGCGACCATTCACCGGCAGGATTGTCCCAACATCCTGCGCCGCAAAGACACGGAACGCCTCCTGCAGGTCGGCTGGGGCCAGGTCGAACGTACGTTCCCGGTGCACATCCGGGTCAGGGCGTACGACCGCCAGGGCCTGATGGGCGACGTCTCCACCCTGCTGCAGGCCGAGAACGTCAACATTGCGGATGTCTCCGTTCACTTTAACCGGACCGTGGCCGACCTGCAGCTCGTGGTGGAAGTGCGCGACCTGGCAC
>JBAVVF010000302.1:0-6113 GCA_049697155.1 Anaerolineales bacterium | reverse complement strand
CCTCGGACCCGATACCTGCTTCCGCCAGATCGAGTTTGTCGGCATCCTCAAAGGGACCGACCAGCGCGCCCTGGCCGAAAAATTTGTCGACTTCATGCTGGGCAAACAATTTCAGGAAGATGTGCCTCTGCAGATGTTCGTCTATCCTGTGAACCCCGCGGCCGCCCTGCCGGATGAATTTACCAAATACGCCCAGGCGCCCGAGCAGACTGCGCAGCTTTCCCCTGACGAAATCGCCGCCAACCGCGACCGCTGGATCGAGGCCTGGACGGAGGTCGTGCTGGAGTAGTCAGGTAGCAGGTAGCAGGTAAACAGGTAGCAGGTAAACAGGTAATTATGGAAACAGGTAAGCAGGCAAAACCCAAAACAGAGAGGAAGATAGCCCTATCTGCTGGTATACCTGTTTACCTGTCTACCTTTCCCCGAATTTTTCTATGGCTGCCGCCGCTTGCCTTTCTGGCTGTTGCTTTCTTCTATCCCCTCGCCCGCATCCTCGCGCTGACCCTCGACCCTCGGAACCTTACCTCTGAAAACCTTCTTCGTGCTTCGGACGTTTTATTTTTCACTTTCTACCAGGCAGCACTTTCCACCCTGCTGACCCTGCTGCTTGGACTTCCGGCTGCCTATGTGTTCGCGCGTTATGAGTTTCGCGGCAAATCCCTGCTGCGGGCCCTGACGGCTGTGCCTTTCATGCTTCCGACCGTGGTCGTCGCGGCAGGATTCAGTGCCCTGCTCGGTCCGCGCGGCCTGGTGCATACCCTCTTTCCTCTTTCCTCTTTCCCATTCATTGGCACTCTCTGGGCAATACTGATCGCTCACGTTTTCTACAACACAACCATCATCATCCGCGTCGTTGGGAATGCCCTCTCCAGCCTGGATCCCAAACTCGAAGCCGCGGCCCGTTCCCTCGGCGCCGACTCGTTCCGCGTCTGGTGGAATGTCATTTTGCCGGTCCTGCGTCCTTCCATCCTGGCCGCGTCCCTGCTGGTCTTCCTCTTCGACTTCACAAGCTTTGGTGTGGTCCTTTTATTGGGCGGCTCGCAGTTTGCAACACTCGAAGTGGAAATCTATCTGCGGGTACTCAAGCTTCCCAACCTGTCACTCGCCGCGCTGCTTTCCGTGATTCAACTGGTCTGCACTCTGGTTATTTCGCTGCTCTATACCCGGGTCGTGACCCGCTCGACCGTGCAAACCGCGCCGCGCTCGGCCGAATCGAATATTCGCAGGCCAAAAACCTGGCGGGAAAGGATCGTGGTCGCCTCTTTCCTCTTTCTTCTTTCCTCTTTCTTCCTCCTGCCTCTTTCCGCCCTCCCGCTGCGTTCCCTCTTTCGCCTGGAAGCGGACCGCGGCCAGCGCGGGGAGGTTCAATACGGCTTTACGACCGATTATTACAAAGAGCTGTTCCTCAACCGGCGCGGTTCGGTGTTCTACGTGCCGCCGATCCGGGCAGCGGCCAACTCGCTTGGATATGCCGGCGCGACCGTCGTGCTTTCCCTGCTGCTTGGCTTCCCGGCTGCGCTGGCGCTCGCAAAGCCAACCCGCCTGGAGCGGATCCTCGATCCGCTCATCATGCTGCCGCTGGGATCCTCGGCGGTGATGCTCGGGCTGGGCTTGATCATTTCCTTTGGCCAGTGGCTGATCTCGCCGTTGCTTGTGCCGTTCGCTCATACGCTGGTGGCCCTGCCTTTTGTCATCCGGGCCTTGCAGCCTGCGATTGCCTCCATCCCGGAGCGACTGCGCCAGGCTGCCGCGTCCCTCGGCGCATCGCCCTGGGAAGTGTGGAGGAACATTGACCTGCCCATCCTGCGCCGTGCCGCGCTTTCCGCGGCGACATTTGCATTTACAATTTCGCTGGGTGAGTTCGGCGCGACGCTTCTGATCGCGCGCCCCGAATATCCGACCATCCCGGTTGCCATCGAACGATTCCTTTCGCAGCCCGGCGGCTTGAACTACGGTCAGGCGATGGCCATGGCGACCATCCTCATGCTGCTCACCCTTGTCAGCATTCTGCTGATCGAAAAGTTTCGCATCCCCGGCTCGGGAGAGTTCTAATGCTCGAAGTGCATCATATCTTCAAAACCTACGAAGGCCAGCCCCTCCTCGAGGACATCTCTTTCAACGTTGACACAGGCGAGACGATCTGCCTGCTGGGCGCCTCGGGCAGCGGCAAGTCCACGCTCCTGCGGATCATCGCCGGGCTGGAGCAGCCCGAATCCGGGCATATCTCTTTCGACGGACGCGACCTCACGTCGACGCCGGCTCATCTGCGGGACTTCGGCCTGGTCTTTCAGGACTACGCGCTGTTCCCGCACCTCCGCGTGGACGAGAATGTCGCCTTCGGACTGAAGATGCGCCGCCTGCCAGAGGATGAAATTGCGGAGCGTGTAGCCAGTTCGCTGGAGCTGGTGAACCTGCTGGGGTTTGAGAAACGCCGTGTCACCGAGCTGTCCGGCGGAGAGCAGCAGCGGGTCGCGCTGGCGCGGGCCCTGGCAACCCGTCCCCGGCTGCTGATGTTCGATGAACCCCTCGGCGCACTGGACCGCACTCTGCGCGAGGATTTGCTCAACGAGCTGCGCAGGATCCTGCACCGCACAGGCATCCCTGCCATTTATGTCACGCATGACCAGGAGGAGGCTTTTGCGATCGCTGACCGGGTCCTGATCCTGCATGAGGGCGAGATCGTTCGTGATGGCACCCCCGCAGACGTCTGGGCGGATCCGGGCTCTGCGTTTGTGGCGGGGTTTCTCGGGTTGGGCAACATTATTGAGGGAAAGGTAAGAGGAAAGAGGAAAGAAGGTGGGTGGCAAATCGAAAGTGATGCAGGAGTCCTCGACATTCGTTGTGGCCACGAACACCAGGATGGGGAGACTGTCCATTTGCTGGCGCGTCCGCTCCCGGCTGAGAGGGAAGCGAATGTCATCGCCGGCATTGTTTCCGATGTGCTCTTCCAGCACGACCGCTTCAAAGTCACCCTGGAGAACGGTTTCTATGTGTACCTGCCGGAAGCGCCAAAGGTGGGGGAGCGGATCGAAGTGCGGGTTAAGGTAGAATGTCTCGCATGAAGACAAGGGAAGCAGTCCCGCGGATCAAGGTGCAGAAAAAGAATCCGGCTGGCGAAGTGACCTATGAATACGAGGGCGTGCTTTTAAGCCGGGATGAAAATTCGGTCAAGCTCGAAGCGCTCTTCGATCGTGCCGATATGCCCTTTATGGAGGTTGTCTTTCGGAAGGGCGACCGCTTTGTCGAATATTATTACACGGACCGCTGGTACAACATTTTTGTCGTCCACGACGGCCGCGATGGAAAGATCAAAGGCTGGTATTGCAATATCGGTAAACCCGCAGTGATCGAAGATGGACGGGTTTCGTACGTCGATCTGGCACTGGATCTCTGGGTCTCGGCCGATGGCAGGCAGACCGTTCTCGACGAGGACGAATTTGAAGCCTTGCGACTGGATGAAGAGTTGAAGGCTGGTGCATTGAAAGGGCTGGATGAACTGAAGCAGCTATTCTTAAACGGCAAACCTCCAGGCTAACCTGGAGGTTTGTTGATCTGTTCAGTTGTTTGTTATTAAAGGCTTTGCATAATCACATCACCGTACTGCCAGGCAAGTGCCAGGAAGACGCAGCAGCAGCACAGCAAAACGACTGCCACGATGGCGATGATGAGGGTGGTATTGTTCTTCTTCGGCTCTTCAGAGAAGGGAGCGGGAGCGATCGGCGGTGTTTCCATTAGTTCCTCCAAACAATGACAGAATAACGTGCTACGATGTGCAGATTATATCAGGTAGTGTTTCGGTTCGCACGCCTGTACAGCCAGTAGACGATGAACGCCGCCACGACGATCAGCAGCGTACCGATCAGGACCGGCAGGATGATCGCCACGATGGACAGCACTGTCGAGACGACATCCTCCGCGATCGAGACGGGAACGTTGCCCGCGCCGCCGGTCGTCGCGGTCACCACCGGGCGGAACGCGCCGGCCTTGGCAACGTGCACCGAGCCTGCCACGAGCAGTCCGGCTGCCAGGGCCAGCACCGGGCTGATATCGGTGACAACGTTGGCGCTGGCGGCAAAGGCAATCGCGCCAGCTGCCGGGCGGATCAGGGTCTGGATCACATCGTTGATGTGGTTGACGGCCGGCACTTTGTCCGCAATCATCTCGATGATGACCAGCACGCACAGCATCAGAATGATCCAGGGGTTGGCGAGAGTGTCCCAGGGTTGGTTGAGATGGATCAGTTGCGT
Source organism: Anaerolineales bacterium (assembly GCA_049697155.1). Lineage (GTDB taxonomy): Bacteria > Chloroflexota > Anaerolineae > Anaerolineales > Villigracilaceae > Defluviilinea. Next base: position 1,866 of record JBAVVF010000302.1, on the reverse strand, counting down.
ATAGCGTGCCAGCAGTCCCACAAGCAGAAGGGGTATATATGCATTCAATCCCGCCGAGGCCGAGAGACCAAAGGCGGTGAAAATGCCGGTGAGTAGTTCCATAGTTCCTCCAGATTATTACGTAGGTCGGGCTGGTAGCCCGACGAGAAGCGGGCTGGTAACCCAACGAGAAGCGGGCTGGTAGCCCGACGAGATAGCGGGTTGCCAACCCGCCCCACGCGATCAGCCCAGGGGAAAGCCTCCCCAGGTGCCGGTCAGTTGGTAGCGCAGCAGGTCGATCGCAGAGATCATCAGAAAAGCGAGGGTGATCCCTGCCACGAAGGGCAGCCACATCTCCTTGAGGGAGGTGAATTCGTTTTCCTGCCGCATCATCAGAAGCCAGACCATGCTGAAGACCATGATCAGTAATGCCAGAACGCCCAGCACACTCAGGATGGCCGCGGCGTAAAGAATGACGGAATTTTCGGTCAGGATGGCAAGGTCGAGCAGAAGGACAATGCCGATCAGGCCGGCCAGCTTCTTCCAGTCGAGGGCCTGGCCGGGGTTCGGGTCCTTCCACGTGCTCTGGTTGAACGCCGGGAAAAGGATGGACGCCAGGGCGATGCCCATGCCGCTCCCGGTCAGGAGACGCAGGGTATTGTTCGGAACGTACAGGTTGGGGATGTTCGCCAGCGCGTCGCCGGAGGTTTGTTTCAGTAGATAGAGATAGGAATTGCTCCCGTCGACTCCAAAGGCGATCAGGAAAAACAGCAGCGGAGCGCCGAGCTTCCAGCCGGGCATGCCGCTTTTCCGGGGGCTGACGATGGCAAAGAAGAGCAGCGCGATCCCGGCTGTGAAGAATTCCCCGGTGCAGCGTGCGCACAGCGGCAGCTGGCGTTCTCCCGCATGAAAGGAGCGCTCAGCGATGCGATGGCAGATGGCATACCCGACCGCGTCGACCTTGTTGAGAAAGCCTGCCGGCGTGAGGCTGGACCAGACCGCAAAGACCAGAAGGGCCGCAATGGGCACGAACAGACGGGTAAGATTTGCAGAGCGTGATTGTGTGGTTGCTTTTTGCATTGCATTCATTATATGGGTATATACGATGGAGTGCAAGAAAGATTGTGGGATAGGTAGCTAAAAAGTTGTTAGGCGGAGTGCAAAATCTCCTGATTTTGCGCCAAAGTCTGGAGACTTTGGACTCCGTAACTGACAACTTTTGAGTGCTCCTTGTGGGATTAAACCAGAATGCCACTCCGAAGAGTGGCACTCGTGGCGCGCTGTGGCTTCCTTCTTACTTGAGGAGGGATGCCACAGCGCTGGGTTTATTGCTACTATCCATTGGGGACATCACCTCCTCCTTTCTATAGGATTGCGGTTCAATTTGTTTGCCCCCGAACAATGCCGGAAGTATGGCATATTTCATTTCGGATGTCAATGGGGGAAATTGGACTCTTATAAAACTGTAATCCATGCCATTTTCTGGGGAAATGTTATACCTTTTGAGAGTCTCCGCAAGCCCGAAAGGGCTACGCTTGGGCAAATTTCTGATGGAGGCCCGCATGAAAGCCAACCCGAACCGTTTCTGGATCGTCGTCATTTTGCTTGGATGGACGTTTGATTTCCTCTTCTGGGAAAAGCCACTGGGGATCAATTTTGCCCTTTTTGTGCTGCTCAGCCTGCTGACCGGCAGCCTGCTTCTGCAAGCGGACGGGCTGCGCCTCGCGCGCCGCTCGGGCCTGCTCCTGATCCCGATCGCGTTCCTCGCCGGAATGACCTTCCTGCGCCTCGAGCCGATGACGGTCTTCCTGTCCGTTTGCATGGTCCTTATTATCATGGGCGTCTTTGCCCTCACCTACCTGAGCGGGGAGTGGCTGCGCTACAGCC
>JBAVVF010000301.1:0-3295 GCA_049697155.1 Anaerolineales bacterium | reverse complement strand
GTTTTGAAGCTTCCGATGCGCGGGAAGATTGAATCGCTCAATGCCGCGGTCGCAGGGTCGGTCGCGTTATATCTGGCATATTTGACAAGAACTTCGTAGGAGCGGGATAACCCCGCCCCTACAGGAGAAATTCATGCCTCAAGCAACCTATCATTTCCCACGCGGATTTTTATGGGGGACTGCGACCGCCGCGCACCAGGTGGAAGGTAACAACACGAATAACCAGTGGTGGAAGTGGGAACAGGACGGTCATACGGACGGGAAGTCCGGTCTGGCTTGCGATTGGTGGGGCGGACGCTGGAGGGAGGACTTTGACCGCGCCGCGGAAGGTGGACAGAACGCGCATCGTTTTTCGGTGGAGTGGAGCCGCATCCAGCCGACGCCCGACTCCTGGGACGAGGAGGCGCTGGAACGTTACCGAACCATGCTGCGCGGCCTGCGCGACCGCGGCCTGACGGCCATGGTCACGCTGCATCACTTTTCCGACCCGCTGTGGTTCTTCGAAATGGACGGCTGGGAACGCGAAGAGGCAATCGGCTTGTTCGAGAAGTTCGTGCGCAAGACCGTCGAAGCCCTCAAGGAATACTGTACGCTCTGGTGCACGATCAACGAGCCAAACGTTTATGCGCTCAGCGGATATGTGACGGGCGATTTCCCGACCAGACATCGCGGGACGAATGTTGCCATGCAGGTGCTGGCAAACATGCTGCGCGGACATAGCGCCGCGTATCGCGCCATCCACCAGATCCAGCCGGAGGCGCGGGTGGGATACGCCCATCATCATCGCCCGGCGGTCGCGAAGCATTCCTGGTTTCCCCTCGACAGACTGATGCGCAACATCCGTCACGTTGGCATCAACCTGGCCTTCCCATCGGGGATCAGCACCGGGGTAATGCGAACGCCGCTGGGGAAGTTCCGGATACCCGAAGCCAGGGGGACACAGGATTACTTTGGACTCAACTATTACTCGGTGGATACTATCAGCTTCCACCCCGGCAAGCGCAGCGAGCTTTTCTCCCACAGTGAATACCCGGAGGATGCGGATACAAGCGAAGGGCGCTTTATTGCCAACATTCCGACCGGCATGTACGACTCGCTCAAGTGGATCGTGGGAACGTATCCGAACCTGCCGATCCTCATCACCGAAAATGGGGTCAACGATTTGAGCGACGAACTGCGCCGGCGCTATCTGGCGCAGCACATCCACCAGGTCTGGCGGGCGGTCAATTTCAACTGGCCGGTCAAGGGCTACTTCCACTGGACGCTGGTGGATAACTTCGAATGGGAGCGCGGCTGGACCCAGCGTTTCGGCCTGTGGGGGCTGGACGTCGAGACCCAAAAGCGGATCAAGCGTCCCTCGGCCGATCTGTATGCCGAGATCTGCAAAGAGAACGGACTCTCCTCCGAGATGGTGCAGAAGTATTGCCCGGAGGTGTTCGACAAGTTGTTTCCTGTGTGAACAGTAGGCAGTATTCAGTAGACAGTGTTCAGTAAGCAGTATTCAGAATAAAGGAGAATAGGGAATGGACTTCAAAACACAACTCACAGGTCTGAACGAACTGCTGTCCAGGATTTATGGCAGCGAGACGGATTTGAATACGCTATTGCACGAGCTTGGGTTCGAGCAGGCGCAGATCGAGCAATTGCAGGCTGGACATCTTGAGTCCGTGGTCAACCAGTTCCTGGAAGGGATCCATAAGCGGCTGACCAGTGATTCAGGGAAAGATACGTATTATCAAATTCTTTGCCGCCGTTACGGCCTGGATGGCGAGCCGCATGAGCAGCTTTCTGCCATTGCAGACAGGCATGGCTTCAGCCCGGAATATCTTCGTCAATTGTTCGAGGAGATCGTTCAAAGATGCCGGAGCAAGACCTGGCAAACGGATCTCAGGAAAAATCTAAAACATATTGTCATTGCCCAGCTTGGAAAAATGCACGAACGTCCGGAACGGGAATATGTGGTGTCGAAACTGGAACGCTTGTCCAGTTTGCGCGGCGCGGCGGAGGTGGCCCGTCTGGATTATGAAACCAAACGGACCGAGATCCTGAAGCAGATCCAATCCGAACTGGATGGGCTCGATTCGGAATACAAGCCTGTGCTGGAAGCCGCAGAGGAAAACATCGCAGCGCTGGAAAATGAGATCAAAACGGAAGTGCTTCTATACGGCGAAAGTGTTTCAGGTGGGATGTATCGCGCCTCATACACTCATGGACGTATTTCCTGGGATAATGAAGGCATGACAAAATATGCTACATCACACCCCGATGTGCTTCAATTCCGCAAGCAGGGACAGCCGATCGTTTCTCTACGTGTGGTGAACAAAAATTGAATCTTCCCTCCGAGTTCATCAATAACATCGAAGGCACGTTTGGCGAGGCGGGCAAACAATTCCTGGCCGGTCTGCCTGCCGCGATCGCAGATGCTTCACAAAGATGGGGCTTGACGAACGTTCAGCCTGTGCCAACACTTTCCTTTAACTTTGTCGCGTTTGCCGAGCGCGGCGCTGAACAGGTTGCCCTCAAAATGGGCGTGCCGGACCCTGAGTTGAAAAGCGAATTGGCGACGTTGCGCCTGTTCAACGGGGAAGGCGCCTGCCGCCTGATCGATTGTGATGAAGAGAAGTACTGGATGCTGCTGGAGCGTTTGAAGCCCGGCGTGATGCTCCTGACCCTGGAAGATGATGAGGAAGCGACTCACATTGCGGCGGAGGTCATGCAGAGAATCTGGAAACCCTTGGAGTCAGCCAACTTGCTGGCGGAAACCAAGAAGCAAGCTTCTGGACTCCAAAGTTTTATCCGCCTCTCAGACTGGTTCGACGGATTGAAGAGATTGCGGGCGACCTTCGACGGCGGGACCGGGCCGTTCAACGAGAAGCTGGTCCAGCGGGTCGAACGCTCGGTAGCAGACTTCCTTGCCGAAAATCACAAGCCGGTGCTGATGCATGGGGACTTCCATCACTTCAACATTTTGTCATCCGAGCGCGGTTGGCTGGTGATCGACCCAAAGGGAGTCATCGGCCCGGCCGGCTACGAGGTCGGCCCGTTCCTGATCAATCCCTGGGGCGACTTCCTTCGCCGGCTGGATCACCGCCGGCTGACCCAGAGGCGGATCGCCATCCTGCATGAACACCTGGGGTTCGAGCGGGAACGCATCCGGGAATGGGGGCTGGCCCATTCGATCCTTTCGGCCTGGTGGAGCATGGAAAGTCACAGCGAATGGCGCGGCACGGCAGCTTTTGCAGAGATGATCGCGGAATTGCCGCTGATTGAATAAATGAATAAGTAGGGGCGACTC
>JBAVVF010000300.1:0-2300 GCA_049697155.1 Anaerolineales bacterium | reverse complement strand
CGCGTGATAATTCATCTCACCTGATTTTTCGACGATGAGATTCAGCCGCCTGGCCAGCGGCTGACCGGCGAAATCAGATGCCCCGGCCAGATGGTGGGCCAGCGCATCCACGCGGACCTCGGGGCCGGCTTCGGCCAAAAGCGCGTCGCTCAGCGCCGACAGGTTGTCACCCAGCGCGGCCCGCGGCAGCGAAAAGACCTTCTCCGGCCGGCCTCTCCCATCCCGCCGGCGCACCGAGCTTACCTCCAGCCGTCCATCCGAAACCAGGACCCGCAGGTGATGCCTCACCGTCGCCGCGGACATCCTCAGGGAGCGCGAAATCTCACGGGCCGAAGCAATCCGCGGTTTCTTTAGATAGGCAAGGACTTTTTGACGGGCTGTTGTCATAGTTTCGAGGGTGATTATACTCACTTTTATATTTTTGTAAAAATTATTTTACATAATTCAATTGACTCTTGTGAGTTGGAGAGTATAATCGTCAATTGTGATAGATAGCACCAGAATTGCTTGAAATCGACGTAGAGTGCCGCTTGAAGAATCTAGACTGAACATTCCCATCCACACTGCCACTTCCAGAAGTTTAGAAATTGAGTGAGCGCGGCAGAGGAAAAGAATGGAATTTAAAAACTATATCAACGGTAAGTGGGTCGACGGAAGAAGCAAATTTCAGACCATCAACCCAGCCACGGAAGAGATGCTGGCTGAAATTGCACAGGCTGAAAACTCGGATGTCGAAGCCGCGGTCAGTGCCGCAACCCAGGCATTCAAGTCCTGGCGGCTGGTGCCCGCCCCCCTGCGTGGGGAACTGCTCTTTAAAATCGGTGATATTCTCAAACAGCGAAAGGAAGAACTGGCCCGCCTGCTCACGCAGGATATGGGCAAGGTGATCTCCGAAGCGCGCGGCGACGTGCAGGAAGCCATCGACATGGCCTACTACATGGGCGGCGAAGGCCGGCGTATGCTGGGCTACACCGCTCCGGTGGAGATGCCCGATAAGTTCGGTATGGCGGTTCGTGATCCTGCGGGTGTCGTGGGTCTCATCACACCGTGGAATTTTCCCATCGCTGTGCCTTCCTGGAAGATCTTCCCGGCACTGGTCGCCGGGGACACTGTCATCTGGAAGCCCTCGCCGGAGACACCCGCCATCTCTGCCGCGTTCGTAAAGATCTTTGAAGAGGCCGGCATACCGCCAGGCGTCTTCAATCTTCTTCTGGCGCCCGGCGCGGAAGTGGCCAAGGCCCTCGTCAGTCATCCCGGAGTGCGGGTGCTCTCGTTCACCGGCTCGACCGCGACGGGGCGCGCCATCGCCGAGTCCGCGGCGAAGCTCAACAAGAAGCTGTCGCTCGAGATGGGCGGCAAGAACGCCATCATCGTGCTCGACGACGCGGACATCGACCTGGTCACGGATGCGACGCTGTGGGCCGCCTTTGGGACGACGGGCCAGCGCTGTACAGCCGCCAGCCGGCTGATCGTCCAGAAAGAGATCGCGGGCAGGGTGACGGAATGCCTGGTCGAGCGGACGAAAACCCTCAGGCTTGGCAACGGACTTGAGGAGAGCGTGCAAATTGGACCGGTAATCAACAAGTCCGCGCTCGAGCGAATCCAGCGCTACGTCGAGATTGGGCGGAAGGAAGGCGCCCGGGTATTGACAGGCGCCTCGGTGGCCGACGTCAACGGGAAGGGCTTCTTCTACACCCCCACCCTCTTTGACGGGGTGCGGCCCGGCTCCACGCTCGAAGCGGAAGAGATCTTCGGGCCCGTGCTTTCGATCATCGAGGTCGACTCGTTCGAGGAGGCTGTGGAAGTCAACAACCGCTCGCAGTATGGGCTGTCCACGTCCATTTTTACCCGGGATGTGAACCGGGCCTTCGCTGCCATGCGCGATATCTTTAGCGGACTGGTCTACATCAACCACGGCACCACCGGCGCCGAGATCCAGTTCCCCTTCGGCGGCGTGCGCGGCACAGGCAACGGACACCGCGAAGCCGGCCAGGCAGCGCTCGAAGTATTTACGGAATGGAAATCCATTTACGTGGACTACTCCGGCAGGCTGCAGCGGGCGCAGATCGATAATCGTGAAGAAGAGATGTAAGCAGTGACACTGAACTGGGAAAGCACCTACGCCATCGCCCTGGAGTTACGCAGACAGCATCCGGATGAAAACCTGGACGATGTGACGCTCAGACAGATTTACGACTGGACTCTGCAGCTATCGGAATTTGAGGATGATCCGTTGCTTGCCAACGACGACATCCTTTACGAAATCTATCAAGACTGGTTCGAGGAGAACATCCATGGAT
>JBAVVF010000299.1:0-2040 GCA_049697155.1 Anaerolineales bacterium | reverse complement strand
AGAGGAAACGGGAATGTTCGCCTTGTCAAATAACAGGATGGATAGCCGTGGACGCGCAGCCTGCGCCTGAGGAATGATCGTCCAATCCACCATGAGGGCCGAGCCGGCATACAGAACGAAGGTAAACGTTCCGCCTTCGGGAGCGTTATTGTTGTTTTCATGGATCAGCACAGGCTCACCGAACCTGCGGAACAGGGCCAGTCGCTCCGGAGTGGTCTGATGGCTGACCTGTTCCAGCCTCGAGCATAGTCCCGGGCTGTAGGGATCTGCTACCACCAGACTTATATCCAAGTCGCTGACTTCATCCGCATTCTCCCGGGCGTAGCTCCCCATCAACCAGGCGGCCGCGCAGCGTTCGTCGTTCGACAGCTCGGTGACGATCCTGGCCAGCAAAGCGTCGCGACCCTGGCGGTAGGCTTCCAGATGATTTTCCATCGTACTTGTCGAGGGTGTCAGGTGTCAAGTGCCAGGTGTTTTGGTATTAACCTGACGCCTGACACCTCAACACCTGACACTTTTAATATGCTCTCGCGAAATAAACCTTACGCTTCGAAGGCTTGCCGCAGACGATGCAGGTGCCTTCCTGGTCTGGCTGGTTCGTTGGAATGTTGCGCGTAGTAGCCCTGGCATCTTCCTTGACCTTTGTTTCACATTCCCTTGACTCGCACCAGTAGGCAAAGGCCCAGCCGTCAGCCACGATGCGCTTGAGGTCCTCATAATCTTTGGGCTCGTGGATGTTGGCGTCGCGGAACTCTACGGCTCGCTTGAGGAGGGAATCCTGAATCTCGGCCAGGAGTCCGCTCACAGCGGAGGCGAGACCGGCCTGCTGGACGAAGGATTTACCCTCCCGGCCGGGCTTATCACGGCGGGCCAGCGCAACGCTTCCCTTCTGCACGTCCTTGGGACCGATCTCCACGCGGACGGGGACGCCGCGCATCTCCCAGTCATTGAACTTGAAGCCCGAGCTGACGTTGTCGCGGTCATCCATCTTGATGCGAATGCCGGCCTCCTTGAGTTCCTTGAAGACTCGGTCGGCGACTTCCATGACTGCGGCCTTTTCCGCATCGTTCTTGTAAATGGGTACAACGACCGCCTGGATGGGAGCGAGGCGGGGAGGCAGGACCAGTCCCTGGTCGTCGCCGTGGACCATGATGATCGCGCCGATGATCCGGCTGGAGATGGCCCAGGACGTCGTTTCGCAGAATTGCAGGGTGTTGTTCTGGTCCAGATACTTGATGTCGAAGGCTTTGGCAAAATTCTGACCAAAGTAATGGGATGTGCCGGCCTGCAAGGCGCGCTTATCCTGCATCATTGCCTCGATGGAGGTTGTGACCTGTGCGCCGGGGAATCGTTCAGATTCGCTCTTGGGTCCCTTGAAGACAGGGATCCCGGCTTCCTGGAAGCAGAACCGTTCATAGATATCCAGGATACGATACATCTCCTCGGTGGCTTCGTCTGCCGAGGCATGGGCGGTATGACCTTCGTGCCAGTAGAACTCGGCCGTGCGCAGGAACAGCCTGGTACGCATCTCCCAGCGCAGGACCGAGCCCCATTGCACGATCAGGACAGGCAGGTCGCGCCAGGACTGGATCCATTTCGAATACATGTACCCGATGATGGTCTCGGAGGTAGGGCGGACCACGTAAGGCTCTTCGAGCTTCTCACCGCCGCCATGCGTGACCACCGCCAGTTGAGGTGAAAAGCCTTCCACATGTTCCTTTTCCTTTTCAAAGAACGAGAGTGGGATCAGAGTTGGGAAGGCCGCGTTGACGTGACCCGTTTTCTTGAATTCGGCGTCCAGCCAGGACGTGATATTCTCCCACAATGCCCAGCCATAGGGCTTCACGACCATGCAGCCTCGCACGGGCGCATAGTCTGCCAGGTCCGCTTTGATCACGAGCTGGTTGTACCATTCGGCAAAGTCTTCCGCTCTGGTTGGTAATTTATCTTCAGCCATTTTGTCCTCTTTGTTTTATGCCCCGTTGGTCGAGTAAGGCTGGTGCTCGTTCCAGCCTGTATCGAACCAACAAGTAGCAAATA
>JBAVVF010000298.1:0-4450 GCA_049697155.1 Anaerolineales bacterium | reverse complement strand
ACCGGTGTCTTACCACCTGCCAGCTTGCGCTGGGGCAAAACCGTTACAATGAAGCAATCTACCAATTGGAAATGCGGGCGTATGCCGCGCTGGGAGACCGGGTCGCGATCGTGCGCAGGTATCAGGTCTGCCGAATGGCCCTGGAGAAAGGTCTTGGGTTATCCCCCTCGCAGGAAACAGAAAATATTTATCACGAATTAACTGTTTGATGGTATTTTAGCGGCTTCAAACGGGCTCATTTTGCAGCCTGTTTTGCAGCCTGGGGGTCAATATCATAGGGCAAATCAATCAGCAAAGAGGTGCCCCGTGAACGATAGATTCAGCCAACTCGCAAACAATAAAATCAACCGCACGCCTTCCGATGGTGGCAGTGGGACTCGTCGAACCCCTTCCGATGGCGGCAGTGGAACCCGCCGCACGCCTTCCGACGGTGGCAGCGGAACCCGCCGCACCTCTGGCGATTGGTGGATGCTGGCATCCTGAGCGAAAGGAGACCTCGATGACAATGCTTACTTTAGACGTCTATTCTGGTCCTTCCGCAGGCTTTAGCAGGCGGCCCGTGGCACGTCCTGCCTTGCATCGGCTGTTTGCGGCAGCCGTTGTCAGCGACCAGTTTCGCACAACCCTTCTGCGCGAGCCGGAGGAGGCGCTGGCAAATGGATACCTGGGTCAGACCTTTCCTCTGACTGACCAGGAAAAAAAGATTATCAAGAATATTCGTGCTGAAAACCTGAGCGATCTTGCCCAGAAGGTTAATCAGGCACTCAAGAGTATTTGATATTTGCATTAAACATAAGGCATACTTACTCTACTCGTTACGTCGCACTGATGTCACACTGGGTGACGCGGCGGAATTGGGGGCGCAGTGATTAAGGGAATCACCGTGCCCCGCGTCCGCGTTAAACAATCATTGATGGAGAAATCATTGGTGTATTTGTCGGGCTCTGAGCAGACACTTGAAGCGATCCTTCAAACCTTCATAGATGTGAGTTTCTCCCTGACCCCGGACGGGGTCGTCGTGGATTATCGAGCGCGTGAAAGCTCCCTGCCCTATGCATTTTCGGATGCAATCCTCAATAAAAACATCAGGGATATTTTTCCCTCCGACCTTGCCAATAAGCTTCAGTGTGGTTTACGGGCGGTCGAAGAGACCGGCAATGTGTATCCGCTTGAATATGTGCTGTCCGTGGCCGATTACGAATACTGGTTTGACGCCCGTTTGATCCCCGTTCCCAACTCCCAGGTGATGCTGATCGCCCGTGACATCACGGAACTGCGGGAGACTGAAATGAGGATGAAGCAGCAGGTGCAGCAGCTGGCGATCCTGCGCTCGATCGACCTGGCGATTGCCTCCGGGCTGGATTTGAACCTGCTGCTCTCCATGCTGCTCGACCGGCTGATCCCGCTCATGCGCGTCGACGCCGCGGCCATCCTGCTGCTCAACCCAAAGACCAACCTCCTTGAGTATGCCGCCGACAAAGGGTTTCGTTCAAACCTGCTGAAGTCCATGCGTTTAAAGTTTGGAGAGGGGCATTCCGGGCAGGTGGCCCTCGAGCGCACAATGATGAATGTGCCTGACTTGCGGACCGACCGGATGGATTTTGAGCAATCGCCCCTGTTCCTCAAGGAGGGGTTTGTTGCCTACTGGGGCGTCCCGCTGATCGCCAAGGGACGTGTCCTCGGCGTACTTGAATTGCTCCACCGCTCGCATCTCAAACCCGACGCCGACCTGAGGAACTTCCTGGCCATGGTGGCCGGCCAGGCAGCCATCGCCATCGACAGCGCCAGGATGTTCGGTGAATTGCAGAGATCGAATGTCGAGTTGAGCCTTGCGTACGATGCCACCATCGAAGGCCTGGCGCGTGCACTGGACCTGCGCGACAAGGAAACCAAGGAACATACCTTCCGCGTCACGGCCATTACAGTGAACCTGGCCGTTCGCCTGGGAGTGGAACCGGCTGAGCTGGTCCATATCCGGCGGGGCGCCATCCTGCATGATATTGGCAAAGTCGCCATCCCGGATCAGATCCTGTTCAAACCCGGCCCCCTCGTTCGGGACGAGTGGGAGATCATGCGCCGGCATCCTGCGATTGCGGTCGATCTGCTTTCATCCGTGAGCTATCTCGAGCCGGCCATCGAGATTCCGCACTGGCATCACGAAAGATGGGATGGCACCGGTTACCCGGATGGACTGCGCCAGGAGGAGATCCCCTTCTCTGCCAGGTTATTTGCCCTGGCAGATGTCTACGATGCCCTGATTTCCAATCGCCCCTACCGTTCGGCCTGGCCGAAGCAGCGGGCCCTTGACTATATCGAATCTCAAGCGGGGACACATTTCGATCCAAAGATCGTGCCACAGTTCCTGGATTTGATCAACGGCAGCGGCTTTTAACCCGCCAGGTTGACCGCCGACCGGTGATTTCTCTTGACCTGCCCCTGATTCTGAATTAAAATCCCTGCCTGCCAACAATGCCCTCGTAGCTCAGTGGATTAGAGCGCTTGCTTGCGGAGCAATAGGTCGCGTGTTCGAGTCGCGCCGAGGGCGCCTTTTGGGAGCGGATCGCCGCTCCTTTTTGTTTGTTCTGTAAAGGGACCTATGCCAAAGTCAAAACCACAGATTTTACTCACAAATGATGACGGGATCCTTTCGCCCGGATTGTGGGCTGCCGCGGCCTCTCTTTCGAAGCTTGGCTTTGTCACCGTGACCGCGCCGCGCGACCAATCCTCGGGCGCGGGGCGCAGCCTGCCCAACACCTCCGATGGGATTATCCAGGAACAGCGCGTCCAGGTCAATGGTCAGGAGTGGACGGTCTTTTCCGTCGGCGGGACGCCTGCCCAGACGGTCCTCCACGGCGTTTTGGAGGTCATGAAGAAGAAGCCCGATCTGGTGGTGTCCGGAATCAATTACGGGGAAAATGTGGCCTCGGGTGTCACCATCTCGGGGACGGTGGGCGCGGCCATGGAGGGCGCCTCCCTGGGGATCCCGTCGATGGCGGTTTCGCTGGAAGCGGAACCAAAATATCATTTAACCTATTCCGAGGAAATGAGCTTTCTGGTGGCGGCGGAGTTCACGGTTCGCATTGCCAGCCTGCTCCTGAAAAAGAAGTTCCCTCCGGACGTGGATCTCCTGAAGGTGGATGTGCCTTCCGACGCCACGGTCGACACGCCCTGGCAGCTGACGCGTGTTTCGCGGCAAAGATATTATGAACCCATTGCACCCACCCGCCAGTCGTGGGGCGAACGCGGCAGCATGAATTATCGCGAAGCGGGGGAGTTTGACGGTGAAGGGGAAGATACGGATGTGTATGTCCTGCGCAAGAAACGGATGGTCTCTGTGTCACCCCTCAGCCTGGATTTGACATCCCGTGTCGATTTTGCAGAGCTTGAGCGCCTGATGAGGACTTAATTAACCACAAAAGACACCAGGCCTTCGTGCACCCTGGTGTCCTTTGTGGTGAACACAAACCTAATTGAAGTGGGGACTAAATCGGGCGACCAGTTTTTCCTTCGGCAGATACCCCGTGACACGTTCCTTGATCTCCCCGCCTTTGAAAAACAGCAGAGTGGGGATGCCCATAATCCCAAACTGCATGACCAGATTGGGATTCTCATCTGCGTCGATCTTTACCACCTTGACCTTGCCGGCCCATTCACCCGCCAGCTGTTTGACGATCGGGTCAAGCATCTTGCAGGGCTGGCACCAGACCGCACTGAAATCCACCAGCACGGGCTCGGATGAATCCAGGACTTCCGTTTTGAATGTATCTTCACCAATATGCAGCATTTCAGCCATGCGAACCTCCAGTTGATAGATGTCCCTGTCTTACAGGGTCTTACGTTGACGCTTAATATTTCCCATGTTAGAATGCAGTCCGCTATTATGCCGGGCGCGTAGCTCAACGGCAGAGCAGCGGCCTTTTAAGCCGTTGGTTGAGAGTTCGAATCTCTCCGCGCTCACACTCAAACGCCAGCCGTGGCGTTTTTTGTTTTGGTTGAGAATCCCTCGCGAAGCACACCCGAATGTGCACAGGGGGATGATACCCGAATCTGCCTGTGCACACAAAACCTTCGAACGGTTTTTTTATGCTCCAATATTTTAAGCCAATCGCAAGATTGAGCGTTGAACATGCGTGCTATAATCGCGGTTGGTTCAGTAGTTGTGTGGTTTGGTAGTTTGTGGTCGAACTATCGAACTACCAAACTATCGAACTATCGAACTACCTAACTATGAGCTTCGCCCATCTTCACGTTCACACCGAATATTCCATGCTGGATGGCTTCTCGAACATCAAGAAGCTCGTCAAGCGCGTCAAGGAGCTGGATATGCCGGCGGTGGCGATCACCGACCACGGCACAATGTTCGGGGTGATCGACTTTTACAAGGCAGCCCGGGAGGAGGGGGTCAAGCCGATTATCGGCGTGGAAGCCTATATGGCGGCCCGCGGCATGA
>JBAVVF010000297.1:0-2480 GCA_049697155.1 Anaerolineales bacterium | reverse complement strand
ACCTTGACCTGACCTCGCATCAGGTTGGGTTGATCAAAGCGGTCACCGCTGTCCAACCTGATACGATTGTCATCCTTAATACTGGCGCTCCGGTAGTGATGAGTGAGTGGATTGATGGTACAGCGGCTGTCCTCGAGGCCTGGATGATGGGGCAGGCTGGAGGAGGGGCGATTGCCGATGTGCTTTATGGTAAGGTCAATCCTTCTGGCAAGCTGGCGGAAACCTTTCCGCTAAAGCTAATCGATACACCTACTTATATCAACTATCCTGGAGAAAATGGCGCAGTGCGCTATGGTGAGGGGATTTTCATGGGGTATCGTTATTATGATGCCAAAGAAGTCCCGACGCTATTCCCCTTTGGTTACGGGATGAGCTATACCACATTCGATTATCAAAACCCCAAGGTATCCTCGCAATCCTTCCGGGATGTGGATGGCTTGACCGTTTCTGTGGACGTGACCAACACGGGCAAGATGGCAGGCAAGGAAGTAGTCCAGGTGTATGTGCGAGATCACAAATCAAGATTAGTCCGCCCTCCCAAGGAGCTTAAAGGCTTTGCCAAGGTTGAGCTCCAGCCAGGTGAGACCAAGACCGTGACCGCGTCACTTGATTTCCGCGCCTTTGCGTATTACCACCCGGCTTACAGACGATGGATTACCGAGGATGGAGAGTTTGACATCCTGATCGGGGCTTCGTCTACCGACATTCGTTATACAAAGACGGTTACGTTGCATTCAACGCTTGAGCTGCCCAGCATATTAAATCGCGAATCGACCCTGCGCGAATGGACAGAGGATCCACGCGGTATGAGCGTTTTAGGGTCACTCTATCAGCAAATGAATGATCAGATGCGGGCTAACATTGGTGAGAATGATCGTAAGCAGATCGGAATGGATCCAATGGGCTTTTTAATGGACACGCCTTTGATGGGTTTACTACACTTCCTGGACAGTTCTAAGCCAACATCGCCTGAAGCGATGGTGGATGAATTGCTGGCCAAGCTTTACAGCAGCGCGTGATGGGTGAAATTTCCTTAGAACGGCGGTAATAACAATGGTATTTATAGTTTCAAAATAATGATCTTGCTGAGGATACGATGCAGTTTGGTTACTTCGACGACGAGCGCCGTGAATACGTGATCACGCGGCCAGATACGCCCCTTCCCTGGATCAATTATCTGGGGTGTGAGGATTACTATGGTCTCATATCCAACACGGCTGGTGGATATTCATTCTACAAGGACGCGCGCCTGCGGCGGCTGACGCGTTACCGTCACAACAACGCCCCGTTGGATTCGGGCGGGCGTTACATCTACTTGCGTGACGATGACACCACAACCGATCCTTCTGGGACGTTCTTCTGGTCGCCGACCTGGCAGCCGGTTCGCCGCAACCTTGATGAATACGAATGCCGCCATGGATTAGGCTATACGAGCATCCGTTCCAGGCTGTCAGGCATTGAGTCTCGCATCCGGTACTTCGTACCGCTGGGAGAAAGCCTGGAAATCTGGGAATTGACCCTCACTAACCAGCGGCACCAAACCGCAAATTTATCTGTCTTCTCGGCGATCGAGTTCTGCCTGTGGGACGCCTTGGACGATGCCACCAATTTCCAGCGCAATCTATCTGTGGGAGAGGTCGAGGTAGCCGGCGGCGTCATTTATCACAAGACCGAATATCGCGAGCGACGCGACCATTTCGCGTACTTTGCTTGCTCCGAACCGCTGGCGGGTTTCGACACCCAACGGGAAGCGTTCCTGGGGAAGTATCGGGGTTGGGATTCACCGGCAGCGGTGGAAGCTGGCCAGTCCTCCGGTTCGATCGCCTATGGCTGGCAGCCTATCGGCGCGCAGCACATACGGGTCAGTCTGGGTGCTGGAGAGCAGAAAAAAATCATTTTCCTCCTCGGGTATCACGAGAACCCCAAAAACGAAAAATTCGACCCGCCGGGATCGCAGACGCTCAACAAAGGCAGTGTGGAGCCGGTAATCGCTCGCTATCTGCAAGCGGACCAAGTGGAGTGTGCTTTCCAGGCGTTGCAGGTCTACTGGGAGGGGCTGCTGGAGAAGCTGCAGGTGACCACACCCGATGACCACACGAATCGCATGGTGAACATCTGGAATGCCTATCAGGTGATGACTACTTTCAATTTGTCACGTTCGGCTTCATATTTTGAGAGCGGCATCGGGCGTGGCATGGGTTTCCGCGACTCGAACCAGGACTTACTCGGTTTTGTCCATTTTATCCCCGAGAGGACGCGCAAGCGTATCCTCGATTTAGCAGCTACCCAGCTCCAGACGGGCGGCGCATACCACCAATACCAGCCGCTGACCAAGCGCGGCAACAACGATGTTGGCAGTGGCTTCAACGATGACCCGCTATGGCTGGTTTTGGCTGTGGCTGCCTACATCAAGGAAACTGGCGACTGGGGCATTCTCCAGCAGCCCGTGTCCTACGATAACCAACCCGGCTCGGAAATGC
>JBAVVF010000296.1:0-3807 GCA_049697155.1 Anaerolineales bacterium | reverse complement strand
GAGTGAAAGTGATTCATAGTCGCTCCAGCATCTTGTTCAACTTTTGGCGGGTGACCTTCCCGTGGATCTTGCCATCAATCTCAACGACCGGCGCTTGCGCGCAGCAGCCCAGGCAGGCCACTTCGTGAAATTCAAATTTTTGATCCGGTGAGATCTCGCCCGGTCGTATTCCGATGATCTTTTGAATTTCCTCGGACAATGCTTCCCCACCCTGGACGTGGCACGCTGTTCCCATGCAGATCCGCACCTGATGATCTCCGGGTTTCTCGAAACGGAATTGTGTATAAAAGGAAGCCACCCCATACACCTGCGCTTCTGATATGCCCAGAAACTCAGCAATCTGATGCACGCTGGCCCGGGAAATGTATCCCTTTTGACTCTGGCAATATTGCAGGATGGGGATTAACTGATTCTGTTGGCGGGAAAATTTTGTAAGCTCAACAAGATTTTCTTCTAGATCCGGGGTGATTGATTTGGCCATAAGATCCATTACATTCGTTGATATCTTGGTTGGAAATATGCAGAAAAGCCAGGGACGGTGCAAACATCAGTGGTTGCCTGACGAGGATCAAAGGTCCTGGATCTGGGCCGCACGCAATGTGTTCTTCATGAACACAGCGATCGTCATCAGGCCGACCGACGCCGCCCTGGAGTGAAGCAGGCACAGGTGCCTCTTGGCCGTTAGAGCAGTCCCAATCATTTTCACCGCCATGGCTGCCAGCCCCATCTGAAGCTCGCGCAGGAAACGATCATCGACATCCAGGCGGGCAAGCAGGAACACTCTTCAGGAGGCAGTTCGTTTGGATCTGTCTTTTCAATCCAAACTTGAGCGGTCGATCCATGAGCCTGGCTCAGTTATGACTCACACAACGCTGAACACTCTCCTTATCGAAATAAAGGATGGGCACCCAGGAATTCAGGACAAAGGTAAATAGCGCAACCTTAATCCCATTTGCGTAGACCACATACTTGTTGTAAATCGCCTTGCTGCTGGATATTTTCGAAGCCTTTATTTCGTCATAAACAGCCGGAAGAAGTACTCTTAAATGCATTCCGCATTCATCCGATTGCTCCCCGCAGACAAGTCCGTATTTTCCGTTGACTTCCACTCGTTCCAGAAAATACTGCTGCCCAGCGTACCTATCGTAATGCAAAGATTGCCTGGCAAGAAACTCGACTTTTTCATTTGTATCAAATATGCTCATTCGTAAGTCTCCTCTTCCACAGGGGGCGCGGCTTTTGGGGCACAGTCTGCAGACGTTTCCTGGTCAGGGTTGTTGACTGACATTAACGATTCTAATAGGCGCATGGGTAGTGGCCAACTGACAAAAGTCATTACTGTGAACCTCAGGAATGGGGTTTCCAACCCAGATTTGGCTTGTGGATTTCGATGAGGCTGTATTTGTCAGTAAATTGGCACAATGTGCCGGCGGGCGAAGGAAAAGTTTGGCTGTCTTGTGAACGGAATCGGGAAATATGAATCGTCCCTTTCAACACATCTTTTCCGTGTGGAAAATTGGAAAACCCCGTGTTGAGGTGATCGCTGACTGCCTTCCAGCGGAACGTCGAGACACGATCGCAGGCCCCAAATCGCTGGACGAGACCTGTGGTCCATGCCAAAGCGCAGGTCAGACGTGTGCCGCGAAGCGGTAGATCATGCGCCAGCGGAGAAATATTTGTTGAACTAGGAGCTTGTTGAGCGCGGCACCAGTTTGATCGTCGCGGATCGCGCCTCCGGGCCCGTGATGTGGCTGATGATGCTTGCAGCATAGCGGCGATACTTTGTGCGGTAGGCGGCGTCGATCTGGTCGTTGACCTCAGGGTCGGGCTCCTCCACGAATGCCACGTCTTTGTCGACGCCGCCAGCCCGGATGCGGCCTTCGTGGCGCGTCTGAACACCATGGAACCAGGCGGACGTGCGCCCGTTGACGGATCGGACGTAGAGGTCGTCGCCGAGGCGGATGACCCAAATCGTCACCAGGTTTCGCAGCGTGCCATCGCGCCGCAGTGACGCGATCCCCAGCTCTTCTGCTGTTCCAATCTTGTTGAGTTCGCTGCTTGTCCACTTCATAACTGATATACCTCCTTTTGGGGTCAGCGACCGGTCATCTTCTTCAGGTCTACAGGGTACCGATCCCCCTGTATTGTCATTGTTGAAAGTGCAGTTTCGATTTCCCGCAGATCGTCGGGAGTGAATTCGACGGCAACTGCGCCGATGTTCTCATCCAGGCGCTCGAGCTTCCGGCTGCCCGGGATGGGAACAATCCACGGTTTCTGAGCGATCAGCCAGGCGAGCGCGATCTGAGCCGGCGTCGCCCCCTTCTGTTCTGCAATCCTGGCAAGCAGATCAATTACCACCCGGTTTGCTTTCCGCGCCTCCGGCGTATAGCGAGGGCTGCGGCTGCGAATATCAGAGCTGGCGAAGGTCGTGTTTTCGTCGACCTTTCCCGTAAGATAGCCCCTGCCCAGGGGGCTAAATGGCACGAAGCCGATCCCGAGTTCCTCGCAGGCAGGCAGCACTTCCTCTTCAGGGGTTCTCCACCACAGTGAATATTCGCTCTGGATTGCCGTGACTGGCTGGACTGCATGGGCGCGACGGATGGTTCCTGCGCCTGATTCAGAAAGGCCAAAGTGCTTCACCTTGCCTTCCTGAATCAGTTCCCTGACTGCTCCCGCCACGTCTTCGATGGGCACATCCGGGTCAACCCGGTGTTGATAGAACAGATCGATGGCATCCACCTTGAGTCGCTTGAGCGAGGCCTCGGCGACCCGCTTGATTTGCTCTGGCCGACTATCCAGGCCAACCGTAGGACTTGGCCCCTTGTCGGGATCGTGTTTGAACCCAAACTTGGTGGCGATTACCACCTTCCCGCGGAAAGGAGCAAGGGCTTCGCCCACAAGTTCTTCGTTGGTAAATGGACCATAGACTTCAGCCGTATCGAAGAAGGTGATACCACGGTCCACCGCCGCGTGAAGAAAAGAGATCATCTCCTGCCTGTCGCCAACCGGGCTGTCGCCATAGGTCATTCTCATGCAACCGAGACCCAGGGCCGAAACTTCTAGCCCACTGTTTCCAAGTTTACGTTTTTGCATCTTTCAACTCCTATCTTTTCGCTAACCAGATTGTTTCTGAAAATTGACCATCAACAAAGCTCTTTATACTCCCTTTTATTCCTGTGTTTGAATGATTTCCTTCTCTTTTTTCAAAACAGCGTTTTCATATACTTCAATTTTGTGGTCCAACAAGTCCAGTGTTTTTTGCATCTCTTCCATTCTGGCCGCCAGCAGTTCCCGCTGCTCTTTCAGGATCTCTTTTCTGGCTTCAATAGTCTTGTCACCCTGCTGGACCAGCCCAACATACTCGATCAGCACTTCAATGGGAAGCCCCGCGCGCCTCATGCACTTAATGAATTCAACCCGCCTCACATCGATTTCGCTGTAATCCCGGATGCCATTTCCGTTTCGATTTACGGGTGGGATGAGTCCAATACGTTCATAGTAGCGCAGCGTATCCGACGAAATATCATATCGTTCACTTACTTCCGCGATCTTCATCATTTCACCTCGAAGGGTAGTATATCACTTGGAGTCGACTCCAAGTCAAGTGTTTTTTATGAGAATTTGAAGCAGAAATTCCTGGTTGAGCTTGCTCTCCACCAAAAAGCGGTGGCGGCAGCAAGGCATGTAGTGCATTTGCCAGATCTGCAATCGCAATCTTGCTTTGATTCGAACCGGAGAGTGGTATCATCGCCACATGACGACCGCCACAGCGGAAGCTAACCCCAATATCGCTTTCATCAAATAGAC
>JBAVVF010000295.1:0-4139 GCA_049697155.1 Anaerolineales bacterium | reverse complement strand
GTTTTGAATCGCCTTGTAGGATATATTAATCCCGCCAGTGGCCGACCTGGATTTGCACTCAAAGCAACTCTTGCCAATCAACAAGCTTCATTGGATTATGATCAAAAACGTCGTTATGTAGGCAGTACACTCGCCATTTGGCTGCTATTCCTGCACTTTCTTATTGGTGTTGGCGGGATTGTAAGTTGGTTTGTCCCATATTGGGTCCATACCTCGACCGCTTATGTTTGGGTTGTGCGCGCAGTGGCGGGATTGCTTGTGGCGAACATAATTATTAGCTCCCTGTCCTCTATTCCTCAAGTAACGTTACAGGGTGAAAATCTCGGCTACAAGCGCATGGGCATGTCTGTTATTTTGGTCCTTGTGGGGGGGAGTCTTACCTGGCTGGCTCTTTATTTGGGAATGGGGATCATTGGCGTTGCTGCCGCCGCTGTCGCTTCGACACTCGCCGCGGGCCTGTTTTTTTTATGGGTCGTGAAAACCTATACTCCATGGTTCGGAGTAGCCAGACCATGGCGCGCTGATATTTGGCAGCTTTTGAGCCTTA
Source organism: Anaerolineales bacterium (assembly GCA_049697155.1). GTDB lineage: Bacteria > Chloroflexota > Anaerolineae > Anaerolineales > Villigracilaceae > Defluviilinea. The sequence goes on along the minus strand of JBAVVF010000295.1, from coordinate 3,592 downwards.
GCTGGTGGTTCATGGGATGGAATTTGGTAACGAACCTGCTTCTCGCAAGCGATGTCGTTGTACTGGGCCTGCTAAACTCAGTTGAGTCAGTAACGGACTACTCACTTACCAAATATGTCCCTGAAACATTGATTGGTGTCATTGTGATTGTTGTTTTCGGGATCGTTCCCGGGTTGGGCAGTATTATTGGAACTGGGGACAACGAGAGGGTGGTCCGGTTAAGAAACGAGATTACCTTGTTCATCTGGCTGGTTGCAACGACTTTAGGTACATCCATCCTGTTATGGAATCGGGTCTTTGTTACTCTGTGGGTGGGAGCCGAGCACTATTCCGGTACTTTATCCAACCTGCTGATTGTAGCTGCGGCAACGCAGTTGGTTTTTATTAGGAGTGATGGCACCATCATCGATTTGACATTGCGACTGAGTCAAAAAGTGCTCCTTGGATTTTTGGCAGTGATCATGTCGGTTGCAACTGCCAGTCTTCTGGTCGGGTATTTTAAATTAGGTATTCCAGGCTTGTGTGTTGGTATTATGGCCGGACGGTTAATCATCAGTTTTGGTTATCCTATTCTGATAGGGCGGTTTCTGGGCGTCGCTTTCTCTTCTCAGTTAAATGGCATCCTTCGACCCATCCTAGTCACGATCCTCATATTCTTGTTATCAACGACATTAGATCGTTCTTTCTCTGATCTGGCATGGTCGGGAGTAAAAGGCTGGCTCATCTTCATCCTTTCAGCCAGTATGACCGGCATGCTGACATTGTTCGTGTCGTTTTATGCCGGTTTGTCGGACTATCAGCGCGGGACCATGATACGTCGCATTCGGGCTGTAATAGCAACGGCCGAAGCTTCGTAGCGATGGACTCTAAAAGGAATACTGAGAATACATCAAAAAAACCTCGCATAGTCGAAATTGTCGGTCTGGCGGGAGTGGGAAAAACCACCCTTTGCAACGAATTAGGTCGCTATCATGAGCATATTTGCTTGAGTAATTTTCCTGCTGTCAGAAAAATATCCGCTGCACCTTTCTTTATCTGGAACGGGCTTCAAATAGTTCCCGCCATTCTCAATCTATCCGGGCACGATAGCAGAAACCTTACCCGTCGAGAGTTTGCGTGGCTATCGATTCTAAAGGGATGGCCTGTCGTTTTGCAGGGGCAATTGAAAAACAACAAGCCGATTATTCTGGAACAGGGGCCGGTTTATTTATTGGCCGAAATAAACGAGTTCGGCCCTGCATATTTGAGAGAACAGAAAGCGAGGTTTTTTTGGCAGGGCCTGTATTCTCGCTGGGCCAACATGCTGGATGTGATCGTTTGGCTGGATGCGGCAGATCCTGATTTAATTAGACGCATCCGCGGTCGGGACAAAGCGCATGTGATGAAAGACGAATCAATTGAAACGATCCTTGAGTTTTTGGCTCGCTATCGTAATGCTTACAAGCAGACCATTTCCGATTTATCGGTAAATCATCCGGGCTTGAGGATTCTTCGGTTTGATACAACCTGCCAAACACCCAGGGTAATCGCAAATCAACTTTTAGCGGAATTTGGCCTGAACGTTGTATCGTCATAAGATTGTAAATGACAAGATTAAAGAATCGAATGGCGTTCTTTTTGCCCGGCTTGTATGAGGGTGGGGCCGAACGCATCATCCTTAATCTGATAAAGGCTGTGGCTGAGCGCGGCTATCCAGCCGATCTGGTTCTGGCGCGAGCTGAAGGACCTTATATGAACCAGATACCTGATTCAGTGAGGCTGGTGGACTTAAAAGCCGCACGAGTTTTAACCTGTATTCCATCCTTGGTCCATTATCTTAATAGCGAACAACCAGTTGTTTTGCTCTCCGCACTATTCACCAATGTAGTTGCGCTTATCAGTCGGCGTTTGAGTGGGCTGCCCTGCCGAATCGTAATTAGCGAGCACAACACTCTTTCTTCAATGACACAAAATCAGGCCGATCTGCGCTGGCAGATTTACCCCAGACTGGCCAGATGGTTATACCCCTGGGCCGATGAAATTATTGCGGTTTCAAATAGCGTGGCAGATGACCTGGCAAAGGCAATCACAATTCCGCGCGGCCGCATTCAGGTTGTTGTTAATCCGGTGGTAACCCCCGGACTTCGCAGAAAGTCTGAGGAGAGTTTGACTCATCCGTGGTTTGAGATTGGTGGGCCTCCGGTCATCTTATCAGTAGGGCGTTTAACATCCCAGAAAGCTTTTGACGTGTTAATTCAGGCTTTTTCCTGTGTCAGGAAGATACGCCCTGTCCGCTTGTTAATCCTGGGCGAAGGGGAAGAACGTCTAAGACTTGAAACCCTTGTAAGGCAATTAGATCTGGAACAGGATGTGCATTTTTTGGGATTTATGCAAAACCCCTACCCTTACATGGCTCGTGCTGCATTATTTGTGCTTTCATCCAGGTGGGAAGGGCTCCCGACTGTTCTTATCGAGGCGTTATATTTAGGCACGCCGATCATCGCGACAGATTGCCCTGGTGGATCGCGGGAAATTCTGAAGGATGGGGAGTATGGACAACTGGTTCCAGTGGACTGCCCCCAGGCTCTGGCTGACGCGATAGAGAAGTTATTAGATAGTCATTTGCCATGCCCGCCAAATGAAAGTTGGATGCCTTATAGTTTGGATTTTGTAGTGGATCGTTATCTGAGGCTTTTACTTGGGGTTTAACCGTGCGGAAAATTACGTACTTCTCATCCCTTGTTCTGATATTTCTGGTTCCCTGGGAGGACAGCGTTTCCGCAGTAAGCCTCGGCTCACTGGTCAGGCTCACGGGTTTTGTGGTTGCAGGACTCTGGCTGGCAACCCTCTTAATAGAAGGCGGATTTCGAAAACTTCATCCCTTTCATGTGCTTGTGTTGCTTTTCTTTTTATGGAATTTCGCGAGCACGTTTTGGAGCTTGAATATAGAAAATACTCTTCAGCGAATTAAAACCTACAGCCAGATTTTCATCTTGATACTCATATATTGGGAGGTTTTCCAAAAGCCGAAAGAACTGATGACGGGGCTGCAGGCTTATGTCTTCGGCGCATATGTGCCTGTGATCAGCACAATTTACAATTATCTGGTGGGCAACGTAGCAGTCAAATATGAAGGACGTTACAGTGCTACAGGTGTAAATGCCGTTGATCTTGCTCTGATTCTAATGCTTGGCCTGCCAATTGCCATGCAGTTGTTCTTTGTCGCAAGCAGGGATAAGAAGGGGGTTCTGTTGCAGCTGATCAATTTGCTGTATCTGCCATTGTCTATTTTCTCAATTGTTCTTACCGGAAGCCGCATGTCTCTCATTGCGATCATTCCATTCTTCGTTTTTATGGCTGGAACACGACAGATAAGAGTCGAGCGAAAGTTTCTTGTATTTGGGGTCTTGCTTGTTTCTTTGCTGGTGTTGCTTCCCTTTATTCCGCAATCTGTGATCGATAGGCTTGCTTCAATTGGCAGCTCAATTGGTCAGGGAGATCTGGGCGGTCGTATCAATTTGTGGTGGGAAGCCAGTGCCGTACTTGCCAAACATCCAATATTGGGAGTTGGCAGCGGCGCGGTTGCTTCGAATATCGGGTCTGCTGTTCATAA
>JBAVVF010000294.1:0-2655 GCA_049697155.1 Anaerolineales bacterium | reverse complement strand
GGGCAATGCCGTGGTAAGCGCCGCGAAGGATGCCCGCAAGCAGGTCCTCGACCTGGTCGCGCAGGCCTGGGAAGAGACGCCCGATGAGTTGGATATCGTCAACGGGGTGGTGATCTCGTACAAAAGTGAAAAAGAGATGCCGTTGAAGAACGTGGTGATCTACGGTCTGCCCAAGCCGGATGGCAGCGGCTGGAAGGGCGGCCCGATCATCGGGCGCGGCAGCTTCATGCCCACCGACGTCACCGGCCTGGATGCCGAGACCGGGCAGGGCGAGCACGGTGTGGTCCACTACACTACGGGAGCCCAGGCGGTCGAAGTTGAAGTGGACCTGGATACCGGGCGGGTCGAGGTCATCAAGGGTGTGGCAGCCTTCGACGTCGGCAAAGCCATCAATCCCGAGCTGGTGAAAGCTCAGATGGAGGGCGGCCTGGTGCAGGGATTAAGCTCGGCGCTCTTCGAACAGATGAAATTGAAGGATGGCTTCCTGCAGAACCCAAGCTTCGTCGATTACCGCATCGCCACCTCGACGGATATCCCGCGAGAGATGAAGTCCATCATCGTCGAAGTCCCGCAGGCGGACGGACCCTGGGGTGCGCGCGGCATCGGCGAGCATTCAATGGTCGCGACCCTTCCGGCCATTGCAAACGCCATTTACGATGCCATCGGCCTGCGCTTCGACGGCCCGCCCTTCTCCTCGGAGAAAGTCTATCTTGCCATGCTGGATGCCGGCATTGTGAAGTGATTTCATGACCGTCAAAACTCTGATCAAAACAAGTGAATATCACGATTCGGTCAGCCTGATGCTCGTGGCGCGCGAGCTCTCCAAATTGGAGGGAGTCAAGGATGCCGCGGTGGTCATGGGGACCGAAGCAAACAAATCCATCCTGGCCGATGCGGGTCTGCTCAGCGAGGAGGCCAACGCCGCCTCGCCCAACGACCTGGTGATTGCCGTCGCTGTCTCGAGCGACTCCCTCGCCGAGGCGGCCCTGCAAAAGGCGGAGGCGCTGTTGAAGCACAAAGCCTCCGCCGCAGAGACGGGCGAGTTCAGGCCGAAGACCATTCGCGGCGCGCTGTCCAGCAATCCCTCGGCAAACGTGGCCGTCATTTCGGTGGCCGGCCGCTACGCCACCGACGAGGCCTGGGATGCCTTGTCGCGCGGACTGCACGTCCTGCTCTTCAGCGACAACATCTCGCTCGAAGATGAGATTGCTTTGAAAAAGTATGCCCGCGAACAGGGACTCCTGTTGATGGGCCCCGGCGCAGGCACGACGATCCTCAACAACGTCGCGCTGGGCTTTGCCAATGTGCTGCCGCCCGGTCCCGTCGGGATCGTCTCGGCGGCAGGCACCGGCCTGCAGGAAGTCAGCACGCTGCTGGCGCGCCACAGCGTGGGGATCAGCCAGGGCATCGGCACGGGCGGGCGTGACCTGAAAAAGGAAGTCGGCGGCATCATGATGCTCGAGGCGTTGAAAGCCCTCCAGCAGGATGAGGCGACCCGCGCCCTCGTGCTGGTCAGCAAGCCGCCTGCGGACGAAGTGGTGCGGCTGATCCTCGACCAGGTGGCTGCTTCCCCGAAACCGGCCGTGATCTGCTTCCTCGGCGGGGACCCTGCCAGGCTGGAAAATATCCCCAATGTAACCCCTGCCCGCACGTTGTACGAATGCGCGCGGCTGGCAGCCCAGGTCGTCCGGCCGGAGCTTGGAGATGTGAAGGGATTGCTCGAAGATGAGAATGCCCGCCTGGCGGAGCAAGCGAAAGGTCTCAAAGCCAGACTCAACAAGAAGCAGCGCTATCTGCGCGGACTGTTCTCCGGCGGGACGTTGTGCTACGAAGCGCAGGTAATCTGGGAAAAGATCCTGGAAGACCAGGTGTATTCCAATGCTCCCCTGCCCGGCGGATCTGCACTGCCTGACTCCACGAAGAGTTTTCAGCATACTGCCGTGGACCTTGGCGAAGAAGAGTTCACGGTGGGCCGTCCGCACCCGATGATCGACAACGATCTGCGCATCCGGCGCATCCTGCAGGAAGCGCGCGACCCCGAGGTGGCCGTCATCATGCTGGACGTGGTCATCGGCTACGGCGCGCATCCCGATCCCGCCTCGGAACTGGGCAAGGCCGTCGAGGATGCGCAAAAGCTGGCGCGCGGCGAAGGGCGGGAGCTGACCTTTGTCGCTTCAGTGACTGGAACTGAAGAAGATCCTCAAAGTCTCAGTAAAACCACGTCAACTTTGGAACGCGCGGGGGTGATCGTCTGCGATAGCAATTCCGCCGCAGCACGCCTTACCGCTTTGCTGGTTTCAGGTTAAAGGGGAGGAACGCAATGAAGAAAATCAACGATATCTTTGGTAAGGATCTAACGGTCGTCAACGTTGGACTGGCCAGCATGGCCAAGTCAGTCGGCGACCAGGGTGTGAAAGTGATCGACCTCGACTGGCAGCCCCCGCAAGATGGGATCGCGCGCTTGAGGCAGACCCAATCAGGCCTCAGCATGGACGCGGCTAATCAGGAAGTTGTGAGCCGCATCCAGCGCGGGCAGGCCGTCCTGGTCGGGATGGGGATCGCGCGGGATGTCATCCCGGGCATGCAGGACCGCATGATCCTGCACGCCGGACCGCCCATCGAGTGGGAGCGCATGTGCGGACCGACGCGCGGCGC
>JBAVVF010000293.1:0-7730 GCA_049697155.1 Anaerolineales bacterium | reverse complement strand
GTTTGGTCTTGATCTCACCGGTCGCGCCGATGTAGGGCAGCCATGTCACGTGGATGAAGAAGACGTTCTCACGCCCGACTTCATTGCGGAGCTGCCGCAGGGCTTCCAAAAATGGCTGCGACTCGATGTCGCCGACCGTCCCGCCGATCTCGACGATGACCACGTCCGCGCCAGTCTCTTTCGCGATTCCAGCTACGCGGCGCTTGATCTCATTTGTGATGTGCGGGATGACCTGAATTGTGCCGCCGAGAAAATCGCCGCGGCGCTCCTTGCCGATGACTTCCGCGTAGACCTGTCCACTGGTAAAGTTGCTGGAGCTTGTCAGGCGGATGTCCACGAATCGTTCGTAGTGCCCGAGGTCGAGGTCCGTTTCCGCGCCGTCATCGAGCACGTAAACCTCGCCGTGCTGGTATGGGCTCATCGTGCCGGGATCCACGTTGATATACGGGTCCAGCTTCTGCACGGTCACTTTGAAGCCGCGCTCCTTCAAGAGGAGTCCGGTTGCCGCGGCGGTCACACCCTTGCCGACCGATGAAACAACGCCGCCTGTATAAAATAAGTATTTTGTGGTCATGGTTACCTCTGATATTTTGTCATTGCGAGCCGGAGCAGAGCGAGAGGCGAAGCAATCTCACGTCGTGCATCTGGGATTACTTCTCGAAGACTCGCAATGACGTTTAAAATGTGATGGGGAGGGCGGTGAAGCCCTCCCCATCGGGGATTACTGTTTGTGTGGGGCGCTGATCGGTCCTTGTTTTCATCCGACCAGTTTCACGAGATCTTCGGCGGCCCGCCGCATCTCCAGGAAGATCATGCCCAGCTTTGCCTCCTGGCGCGCCATGGCCGTCAGGACTGCTTCCTCTCCGATGGATGTCAACACGATGGAGCCCTTGGAGCCCTTGATGTAGACCTGCTCGAGGCCTGCCCGTCCGAGTTCATTCGAGATGCGCTCACCCAGGCTGAGCATGGCCGCAGACATGGCCGAAACACGGTCCTCTTCCACGCCCTGCTGCAAGGCGGATGCCATGATCAAACCGTCCACCGAAACAACGGCGGAGGCTTCGATATCGGGCGCGGCGGCTTGCATGTTTCGCAGGCGGTCCACCATGAGTTCAGCGCGGCTTCTTGTCATAAAGGTCTCCTGATTAATGTCTGTCGAAGTTTACCATACTTCAAAATTCCGGAAAATCCCACATTACATTTCAATTCGCTAACACAAAAATTTGACCGCTTACCCGCTTCATGTTAAACTTATTCGTTCGATTCATGAGACTACGCCTGCTTTTGCCCCTGTTTTTGCTCCTGACTGCCGCCCAGGATTCGCCGCCGGTCGTGATTACCGCCCCGGCGGCGGACGAGGTTTTGCGCGGCCAGGTCACGATCACCGGCACAATGGACGTTCCCGGGTTCGTCTCGGCCCAATTGGACTTTGCATACGCGTCCAACCTGGCTGATTCCTGGTTCAACATCCAAACATTTTCGGAGCCGCGAGCCGATTCCACGCTGGCCGTGTGGGACACCACCTCCATCACAGACGGCGACTATGTTTTGCGCTTGCGGGTGAACCTGGCGGATGGCGCATTTCAGGAGGTGACGGTCCCGGTCCAGGTAGGCAACGACGCTGTACCGACCCCGGCCCTCGCGCCGACCGCCACCCCCGAGGCAGTCAGCGTGCTGGTCCCGACGCCGTTCCTGCTGGCTGCCTCGCCAACCCCCACCGAGGTGCCGCGTCCCACCCCGACCGCGCTTCCGGTAAACCCGGCCTCGCTCGAGCAGGACGCAATTTTCGCCAGCCTGGGACGAGGAGCCCTGGTCATCCTCGGACTATTCGTTCTTGCTGGGCTGATCATCCGTATTCGCCGCTTCTAACACCTGACACCTGGACACCTGATACCTGGACCCATGACACCTGACACCTACCTCCTCATTGGCCTCGGCAACCCGGGCCGTGAATACCGGGACACCCGTCACAACGTCGGCTTCATGCTGATCGACCGGCTCATCATCCGCCTCAATGCGCGCGGCATGAAGGTGCAGTCGAAGGCCATCGTTACGACGGCGGCATATGAAGAACGCAAGCTCATCCTTGCCAAGCCGCAAACCTACATGAACCTGTCCGGGCAATCGGCGCAAGGCCTGCTGCACTTTTACAAGGTCTCCATGGAAAACATGCTGGTCGCGCATGACGATCTTGATATTCCTTTCGGGACCATCCGCATCCGTCCCAAGGGTGGGCCGGGCGGGCAGGGCGGCATGGCTTCGACCATCGAACAGCTTGGCACAAAGGATTTCCCTCGCCTGCGTATAGGCATTGGTCGTCCGCCCGGCCGGATGGACCCCTCCGATTACGTTCTGCAAAACTTCTCGCGCGAGGAGATGAAGGTCCTTTCCGAAATCATCGACCGGGCCGCCGACGCTGCCCTCACGTTCGTGATGGACGGTCTGAACAAGGCGATGAATAAATACAACGGTTCGATTGAACCGACGTAGGGGCGAGGTTATCTCGCCCGGGGCGAGACAACCTCGCCCCTACAAATTATGGAAATTATTCTCGATAAAATTCGCGAACTCCCACCATACCGGCAATTGCTGAAGCAGCTCCAGGAAAACGGGAAACAACTTCCGGGTCTGGCGTTGCCGCGCGCCGCGCGACTGCCTCTTCTCGCCACGTTGCATTTGGATGTGGAGCGGCCCATCCTGCTGATCACCGACCGCGCCGACCACTCGCTGGCCCTGTTCGATGAGCTGGGTTTCTGGGTCAGGTCGCCGCGCTATCATTTCGCCGAACCGAACCCCCTGTTCTACGAGCAGGCCGCCTGGGGTGTGACCACCCGGCGTGAGCGCCTGCACACGCTGACCGCTTTGGCTGCCTATCACCTGCCGTTTGTGCAAAAGCCGGAGGTCCCGCCGATCTTTGTTACCTCGGCGCGTTCGCTGATGACACGGACGATCCCGCGCCGCGACTTCCTCAAAGCCTGTAAGAAATTAGCGTCCGGGCAGTCCACCCAGCCCGATGTACTCCTGCGCTCCTGGATTGAGATCGGCTACCAGCGCGTCAACACTGTGCTCGAACCGGGACAGTTCTCGCGGCGCGGCGGCCTCCTGGACGTCTGGGCGCCGGCCGAAAAGCTGCCCGTGCGGCTGGACTTCTTCGGCGACGAGATCGAGACGATCCGCAGGTTCGATCCCGCCACCCAGCGCACGGTGGAGAAGCTCGACTCGATCCTGATCACACCGGCCCGCGAATACATTGCAACAGGCGAGCAGGAGGCAGGACTCTCTGAATTCCATATTCCGCTCTTGCATCCGCAGCCTGCCAGTCTCCTGGATTACCTGCCTCAGAAGGCCCTGGTCCTGGTCGATGATCTCTCGGTGGTGGAAAGTATGGTCGCGGAAGTGGAGGAGCAGGCCGTCAAGCTCAGGCAGGATAGCATCACCGAGGGAACTCTGTCTCCTGACTTTCCGCTGCCGTACGTCACCTGGCCGGAGCTGCTGGATACCCTGCACGACCGCTCGTTCGTGGAGCTGGGACATTCGACCAGCCAGGAGGCGGAGGAATCGGAGGATTCCCTGGCGGCATGCTTCAGCCATGACGAGCGCTTCGGGGGGAGGCTCAAGCCTTTCGGCGAGTATCTGGCCTCGGTTGTGGAAAGGGGCGAGCAGGCCATCGTCGTCTCGCGGCAGGCTTCGCGCCTGCAGGAACTCTGGCTGGAAGCCGACCATCACGAGTCTGAGTCCGAAAACCCTCAATTTATCGAAGCCTCGGTCTCAGAAGGATTTGTTCTTCAGAAGCGACCAGCGGTCGCTCTGCATCTGATCACGGATTCGGAAGTTTTCGGTTGGGAGAGACCTCAGCCGCGTACGCGCCAGCGGCCGGTCGCCGAAACGCCCGAATCGGTTTACGCGGACCTGCAGGTCGGTGACTACGTCGTGCATATCGATCATGGTGTCGGTCGCTTCGGCGGTCTGGTCCAGCGTGAACTTGATAATCATCTGCGCGAATTTCTGGCGGTTGAATATGAGGGTGGGGGACAGCTGTACGTGCCTGTCCATCAGGCCGACCGGCTGACGCGCTACGTGGGCGCGGAGGGCGCGGTGCCCGCGCTGGATCGTCTGGGCGGGCAGGAATGGCACGATAAGAAGGGCCGCGTCAAACAGGCCGTGCTCGAGGTCGCCCAGGAGATGCTGGACCTGTATGCACGCCGTAACATTGTGCATGGGTATGCATTCAAATCCGATACCACCTGGCAAAAGGAACTGGAAGATTCGTTCCCTTACGTGGAGACCGACGATCAGAAGCGCGCCCTGACGGACATCAAACGCGACATGGAAGCCGCGCGCCCGATGGATCGCCTGCTGTGCGGCGACGTGGGCTACGGCAAGACAGAGGTCGCCCTGCGGGCCGCGTTCAAGGCGGTGATGGACGGCAAGCAGGTGGCAATCCTTGTGCCGACGACCGTCCTGGCCCAGCAGCATTACGAGACGTTCCTGCAGCGCCTGTCCGCCTTCCCGGTGCAGGTGGAAATGCTCTCGCGCTTTCGGACGCCGCGTGAGCAGACGGAGATTTTGCACAAGCTTTCGATGGGTGAAATCGATATCGTGATCGGCACGCATCGCCTGATCTCCTCGGATGTGCAGTTCAAAGATCTGGGCCTGGTAATCATCGATGAGGAACAGCGCTTCGGCGTGACGCACAAGGAACATCTCAAGAAGCTGCGTACCGAAGTGGACGTGCTGACGCTGACGGCCACGCCAATCCCGCGTACCCTGTACATGGCGCTGACTGGTGTGCGGGATATCTCCAACCTCAACACACCGCCCGAGGAACGTTTGCCGATCGTCACGCATGTCGGACCCTATTCGCCGAAGCTTGTGCGTCAGGCCATCCTGCGCGAGCTCGAACGCGGCGGACAAATCTTCTTTGTGCATAACCGGGTCAACACGATCGATGCGATGAGGATGCACCTCAACCAGCTTGTGCCCGAGGCGCGCGTGGATGTGGGTCACGGGCAGATGCCTGAGACGCAGCTTGCTTCGGTGATGCACCGCTTCAACGCTGGCGATACGGACGTCCTGCTTTCAACCACGATCATCGAATCGGGGCTGGACATCCCGAACGCCAACACGCTCATCGTCGACCGGGCCGACACCTTCGGCCTGGCTCAGCTCTACCAGCTGCGCGGCCGCGTCGGACGCGGCGCGGCCCGGGCCTACTCCTACTTTTTCCGCCACCGGAAGTTGAATCCCACCGTGGAGGGGCAGCAGCGGCTCGAAGTCATTGCCGAGAATACCCAGCTTGGGGCGGGCTATTCGATCGCGATGCGCGACCTGGAAATCCGCGGCGCAGGCGAGCTGCTCGGTACGCGCCAGCACGGACATATTCAGGCCGTCGGCTTCCACCTGTACACTCGTTTGCTTGCAGATGCTGTGAGGCAGATCAGGCGGATCGAGGTTTCCAGGAAGGATGGCGAGAAGAAAGAGGATAGACGAAAGATCGATATTGCACTTGCGAGCCTGACCCAGCCCATCTCGATGCCGGTCAATGTGGATCTGCCGCTGGCCGTTGGCATCCCGGCCGACTACATCGCGGACCAGGATCTGCGCCTGCGCCTGTATCGCCGCATCGCGGACCTGCGTGACGAGACCGAGATCGAGGCACTGACTGCGGAGTTCCAGGATCGTTTCGGTAAATTGCCGGAGATGGCGGAGAACCTTTTCTATCAGATGCGGGTCAAGCTGCGCGCGGAGCAGGCCGGGCTTTCGGCGATCAACTGGGAGAGCGGCCAGATCGTTCTGCGGTATCCGGCCTCGGGCGAGGAAAAAGAGGGGAGGCGGATGCCGGACCTGGGTCCGGGCATACGCGGCGGGAAGTCCGCCTATTGGTGCTCGTTTGGCGAAAAATGGGAGGAACGGCTGCTGGAGACTTTATCTTTACTGGTGGATAACGATGGAAGTGTTTAACGTAGCGGAGAAGAGATGAGAAAAGCGTTTCGAATCCTGTTGGCGTTCCTCCTGTCTGCGCTTGTTTTTACCCTGGCTGTAGTGCTTACCAGAGCGGAAACGGCTGGAACTGTCGAAGTACAAATTTTGGCCCTGAATGACTTTCACGGCAATTTGCTCCCGCCGGGCAAGTCTGTGGGCGGGGTGGAATACCTTGCCGCCCATATCGATAACCTTCGGCAGCTCAATCCGAATACGGTGGTCGTTTCAGCGGGCGACCTGATCGGCGTCAGCCCGCTGCTCTCGGCGCTGTTCCACGATGAGCCGACCATCGAGGCGTTCAACCTGATCGGTCTTGATTTCAGCGCGGTCGGCAATCACGAGTTCGATGAAGGAGTCCACGAACTTCTCCGTATGCAGGCGGGCGGCTGTCATCCAGTCGATGGCTGCCAGGATGGGGATGGGTTTGAAGGTGCGGACTTTCTGTATCTGGCCGCCAATGTGACTTGGAAGGATAACGACCAGCCTGTCTTCCCGGCCTATGAAGTGCGCACCTTCGAAGGTGTTCCCGTCGCGTTCATTGGTGTGACCCTCGAAGGCACACCCACTCTCGTAAAGGCAGACATCTCCGAGGTGAACTTCCTGGACGAGGCAGAGGCGGTCAATGCGCTCGTGCCGGAACTCAAGGAGCAGGGGATCGAGACGATCGTAGCCTTGATCCATGAGGGCGGCGCACAGACACCCCGGACGTCGGGCTACAACGAGTGTGTCGACATTTCGGGGCCCATCGTCGACATTGTCAACAACCTGAACGATGAAGTGGATCTTGTGATCAGCGGACATGAGCCATTTGCATACAACTGCGTAATTGATGACAAGGTTGTAACCCATGCCTTGTTTTTCGGCCGCCTGCTCACCAGGATCGACCTGACTATCAGCCTTCGCACGCATGACGTGGTTGCGGTCGCGGCAGAAAATCGTGAGGTGACCCACGATGTCGCGGCAGATAGCCGCATGACGGCCTTGATCGAGAGATACAAGTCCATCGCTGCCCCGTTCGAGAACCGGGTCGTTGGTGCGATCACCGCAGATGTCACCCGTGCCACAAACGCGGCGGGCGAATCCGCGCTGGGAGATGTGATTGCCGATGCCCAGCTTGATGCTACCGACGACCCCGGCTCCGGGGAGGCGGTTGTCGCCTTTATGAACCCCGCTGGCCTGCGCGCTGACCTGACGTACGTGAGCAGTCCGGTGGCGGAGGGAGACGGTAACATGACATACCTGGAAATCTACACGGTTCAACCCCTTGGCTACAGCCTGGTGACCATGACGCTCACCGGCGCGCAGATCGATACCCTGCTCGAGCAGCAGTTCGAAGATTGCAGTCAGACAAGACGCGACCGGATTTTGCAGGTATCCGCGGGCTTTACTTATTCCTGGAGCCTCTCCGCTCCCCCCTGTGATAAGGTTGATCCGGCGACCATCATGATCAATGGCGTCCAGGTTGATCCGGCAGCTTCCTACCGGGTGACCGTCAACTCCTTCCTGGCGAAAGGTGGGGACCGGTTCACCGTGTTCCTCGAAGGCACAGACCGCCGGGGAGGCGATGTGGATGTTGATGCGCTCGAGAAATATATCGCAGCGAATTCACCTGTCCCACCCGGACCACAGGATCGCATTACACAGGTTCCATAAGCAACACATAACTTAACTCAAGTTGCTACCTAGAGTAGCTGGTATAGAAAAGTCCATGAGTTTGCATTACAGTTGGGGTATCCCGACCTCCAAAG